>NZ_VWWK01000100.1:0-26672 GCF_011753035.1 Burkholderia sp. Ax-1720
CCGGGCAGGCGGGCGAGGCGGTGCCGCTGGCCGCCACGCTGCCGGCCTCGCTGGCCGGTTCCAGCGCGCCGCGCCTGCCGCTCGATGCCGGCGGCAGGCTGGCGAGGACGCGCGCGGTGCGCGATTTCCTCGACTACTGCCTGAGCGCGCAGCACGACCTCACGCCGGCCGGGCTCGACGCGCTGGTGCGTCGCGAGATCGCCGCGCAACTGGAGGGCAGCCCGGCGCAGCAGGACGCGCTCGATGCCTGGCAACGCTATCGCGCCTATTTCGATGGACTCGCGCGGCTGCCGGGCGGCGGCTCGGTGCTCGGCGACAAGCTCGATCCGGCCGCCATGCAGCTCGCGCTCGAACAGCGCGCGACGCTGGCCAGCCGCACGCTCGGCGAATGGGCCGAGCCCTTCTTCGGCGAGGAGCAGCGTCGCCAGCGGCTCGACCTGGAGCGGATCCGGATCGCGCGCGATCCCGCGCTCAGCGACGAGCAGAAGGCCGCGCGCCTGGCCGCGCTCGATGCGCAGCTGACGCCGGCCGAACGCGCGCAGCAGGCGGCGATCCGTGCCCAGCAGGATGCGGTGTCGAAGATCGCGGCCATGCAGCAGGCCGGCGCGACGCCTGAGCAGATGCGGGCTCAGCTCGCGCAGGCGCTCGGGCCCGAGGCGGCCGCGCGCGCCGCCAAGCTGCAGCAGGACGACGATGCTTGGCAGGGGCGCTACCAGGCCTATGCGGCCGAACGCGACCGGATTCTCGCGCAGGGGCTTGCACCCGACGATCGCGACGCGCGCATCGCGCAGTTGCGGCAGCAGACCTTTACCGAACCCGGCGAGGCGATTCGCGCGGCCTCGCTCGATCGCGGCGCGCTCGGCGCGGGCGGGTAGCCGGCTAGGAGGCTAGGAGGCGAGGAGGCGAGGAGGCGAGGAGGCGAGGAGGCGAGGAGGCGAGGAGGCGAGGAGGCGAGGAGGCGAAGGGCGGGCGGCAAGCAGAGCGGGCCGGCGGTGAATCGGCCGACGACGGCAGCCCGCGGTGCCGTGACTGCCCGCTTCGCCGACACTGCCGGAAGCTCCCGGCTGCCATCACCGGCAGCCAGGCTTTCGACCAGCTTTCTCGCGTGTCGCGAGCCTGCAGGATCGGCGCCGCTCTGCAACAATGCGGGGGCTGCGGCGGGTTTCGTTTCCGGAAATCGGGCAATCGACGCGCCGCCGCGTCGATCCATTCGCGATGCGCGATCCGCGTCGCCCGTCCTGCCGAGTCCTGCCTTGTCCGAAACCCTTCTCGCCGGCCGCCCCGCGGAGCCGGCGTTCAACTGGCGCGCGATGATCGCGATCCTGCTCGCGGTCGCGCTCGCGACGCTCGATACGGCGATCGCGAACACCGCCTTGCCCGCCATTGCCGCCGACCTGCACACGGCGCCTGCCGCCTCGGTCTGGATCATCAATGCCTACCAGCTCGCGATGGTGGCCACCTTGCTGCCGCTGGCCGCGCTGGGCGACATCGTCGGCCATCGCCGCATCTATATCGGCGGGCTGGTGGTGTTCACGGCCGCCTCGCTGGCCTGCGCGCTGGTCTCCACGCTGCCGATGCTGACTGCGGCGCGCATCGTGCAGGGCCTGGGCGCGGCAGCCATCATGAGCGTCAACACCGCGCTGATCCGCCATCTCTACCCGGCGCAGCGGCTCGGGCGCGGGCTCGGCCTGAACGCGCTGATCGTCGGCGTGTCCTTCGCGGTGGGGCCGACGGTGGCCTCGGTGATCCTCTCGCTGGCCGACTGGCCCTGGCTGTTCGCCGTCAACGTGCCGCTCGGGCTGGTCGCGCTGGCGGTGGCGATCCCGGCGCTGCCGCACACGGGGCGCGGCGGCCACAGTTTCGATCCGGTCGCGGCCGGCCTCAACGTGGTGACCTTCGCGGCGCTGATCTTCGCGCTCGGCGAAACCTCGCAGCGCGGGCCGCTGGCCTTCAGCCTGGCGGCCGCCGGCGTGACCCTGGTGTTCGGCTGGCTGCTGATCCGCCGCGAGGCGGGGCATCCCGCGCCGATGCTGCCGGTCGACCTGTTCAAGCGGCCGGTGTTCGCGCTGTCGGCGCTGACGGCGGTCTGCTCGTTCGCGGCGCAGGGCCTGGCCTTCGTCTCGCTGCCGTTCTACTTCGAGGATGTCCTGCATCGCAGCGCGGTCGAGACCGGCTTCCTGATGACGCCCTGGTCGGCGGTGGTGGCGCTGTCCGCGCCGATCGCCGGGCGCATGTCGGATCGTTATCCGCCGGGGCTGCTGGGCGCGGTGGGGCTGGCGATCCTGGCGCTCGGCATGGCCTTGCTGGCGATGCTGCCGCCGTATCCGCACGTGTCCGACATCATCTGGCGCATGGCCTTGTGCGGCGCCGGTTTCGGCTTCTTCCAGTCGCCCAACCTGAAGGCCCTGATGGCGAGCGCGCCGCCCGAGCGCAGTGGCGGCGCGAGCGGCATCATCGCCACCGCGCGCCTGATCGGGCAGGCCACCGGCGCGGCCCTGGTCGCGCTGTGCTTCGGCATCGCCGCCAAGCACGGCCCGACGCTGGCGCTCGGGCTGGGCGCCGGCTTCTCGGCCGCCGCCAGCCTGGCCAGCGGCCTGCGCTTGTTCGCGCCCTCGCATCGCTCGGGCAAGGCGGTGCCGTCGGAGCGGGGCGCCAAGTAGGCGGGCGAGAGGGCGACGAGGGCGACGAGGGCGACGAGGGCGACGAGAGGGAGCGGCGGGCGGCGCGTGATGCGCGGCTGGCGAAGCGTCGCCGCGCGAGTGCCCCGAACCTCGAACGGGAGCCCGAGCCGGCTCGCGCTTCCGTCGCCGCCCGGTCGATCGAGTCAGCGCGCCGCCATCGCCATCGCGCCCCGGGCCGGGACGAAAAAAAGCCCGGCCGGAGCCGGGCTCGAATCGTCCGCGCATCGTTTCCGACACGCGGCACCTGCAAAAACCGCGCGCTCAGGCGGCCAGCAGCGAGCGCAGCACGAAGGGCAGGATCCCGCCGTGCTTGTAGTAGTCCACCTCGATCGGCGTGTCCACGCGCAGCAGCACCGGCACGCGCTTGGTCTCGCCGTTCTTGTAGTGGATCACCAGGGTGACGTCCTGCTGCGGCTTGAAGTCGTCGCCGAGGTCTTCCACGTCGTAGGTTTCCTCGCCGGTGATGCCGAGCGACTGGACGCTGTCCGAGCCCTTGAACTGCAGCGGCAGCACGCCCATGCCGACCAGGTTCGAGCGGTGGATCCGCTCGAAGCTGCGCGCCACCACGGCCTTCACGCCGAGCAGCTGGGTGCCCTTGGCGGCCCAGTCGCGCGACGAACCCGTGCCGTATTCCTCGCCCGCGAAGATCACGGTCGGCACGCCGGCGTCGACGTACTGCATCGCCGCGTCGTAGATCGACAGTTGTTCGCCGCTCGGCTGGTGGATCGTCAGGCCGCCCTCGACGCGCGAGCCGTCGGCCTTGGCCGGGATCATCAGGTTCTTGATCCGCACGTTGGCGAAGGTGCCGCGCATCATCACGTCATGGTTGCCGCGACGCGAGCCGTAGCTGTTGAAGTCGGCCTTCTGCACGCCGTTCTCCTTCAGCCAGCGGCCGGCCGGCGAATCTTCCTTGATCGAGCCTGCCGGGCTGATGTGGTCGGTGGTCACCGAGTCGCCGAACACGCCGAGCGCGCGCGCGCCCTTGACCGGCGTGATCGAGTCCGACGGCTGCATCGGGAAGTCCTTGCCGAAGAACGGCGGCTCGGCGATGTAGGTCGACTTCGGCCAGTCGTAGACCTGGCCCGTCTCGCCCTCGATCTTGCTCCACAGGTCGCCCTTCTTGGTCAGCTTCGCGTAGTTCGATTCGAAGGCCTTCGGGTCGAGCGCGTACTTCAGCAGCGACTGGATTTCCTCGCTGGTCGGCCAGATGTCGCCGAGGTAGATGTCGCGGCCGCCGCGGCCCTTGCCGACCGGTTCGGTCATCAGGTCGCGCGTGATGGTGCCGGCGATCGCGTAGGCCACCACCAGCGGCGGCGAGGCCAGGAAGTTGGCGCGGATGTTCGGGTGGATGCGCGCCTCGAAGTTGCGGTTGCCCGACAGCACGGCCGCCGCCACGATGTCGTTCTTGACGATCGCTTCGTTCAGCTCGGGCGTCAGGTCGCCGGCGTTGCCGATGCAGGTCGTGCAGCCGTAGGCGGCCAGTTCGAAACCGAGCTTGCTCAGGTAGGGCAGCAGGCCCGTCTTGGTCAGGTACTCGGTGACGATGCGCGATCCCGGCGCCAGCGAGGTCTTGATGTGCGGCGCGACCGTGAGGCCCGCTTCCACCGCCTTCTTGGCCAGCAGGCCCGCGGCCAGCAGCACGCTCGGGTTCGAGGTGTTGGTGCAGGAGGTGATCGCGGCGATCAGGATGTCGCCGTTCTTCACGTTCACGCCGTTGCTGGTGGTGTATTGCGCCGCCAGGTCCTCGGCCTTCTTGTTGAAGCCGTTTTCGGCGACCGGCTTCGAGAACAGGTCGGCGAAGGTCGACTTGACGTGGGTGATCTCGATGCGGTCCTGCGGACGCTTCGGGCCGGCCAGCGAGGGCGCGACGCTCGACAGGTCGAGCGTGAGCGACTTGGTGTAGTCGATCTCGCCGGCCTTGGGCACGCCGAACAGCTTCTGGGCCTTGAAGTAGTTCTCGAAGGCGGCGATCTCGGCCTTGGTGCGGCCGGTGCCCTCGAAGTACTCGATGGTCTTCTCGTCGACCGGGAAGAAGCCCATGGTCGCGCCGTACTCGGGCGCCATGTTGCCGATGGTGGCGCGATCCGGCAGCGACAGCGAGGCGGTGCCTTCGCCGAAGAACTCGACGAACTTGCCCACCACCTTTTCCTTGCGCAGCATTTCCGTGATGGTCAGCACCAGGTCGGTGGCCGTCACGCCTTCGCGCAGCTTGCCCTTGAGCTCGACGCCGACCACGTCCGGCGTGAGGAAGTACACGGGCTGGCCGAGCATGCCGGCTTCCGCCTCGATGCCGCCCACGCCCCAGCCCACCACGCCGATGCCGTTGATCATGGTGGTGTGGCTGTCGGTGCCGACCAGCGTGTCGGGGTAGTACACCGTGTCAGTGCCTTCGGCCTTCTTGTGCACGCCGCGCGCCAGGTACTCGAGGTTGACCTGGTGGACGATGCCGATGCCCGGGGGCACCACGCCGAAGGTGTCGAAGGCCTGCATGCCCCACTTCATGAACTGGTAGCGCTCGTTGTTGCGCTGGAATTCCAGCTTCATGTTCAGGTCGAGCGCGTTCTTCTGGCGGAAGTAGTCGATCTGCACCGAGTGATCGACCACCAGATCGACCGGGACCAGCGGTTCGATCTTCTTCGGGTCCTGGCCGGCGCGCTGCGCCACACCGCGCATGGCCGCGATGTCGGCGAGCAGCGGCACGCCCGTGAAATCCTGCAGCACCACGCGCGCGACCACGAACGGGATCTCGTCGACGCGCTTGGCATCGGGCTTCCAGTTCGCCAGTTGCTCGATGTGTTCCTCGGTGATCTTCTTGCCGTCGTAGTTGCGCAGCACCGATTCGAGCACCAGACGGATCGACACCGGCAGGCGTTCGATCTTGGTCTTCAGTTCCTTGCCGAGCTGGGGCAGCGAATAGAACTTGCCTTTTCCGGAACCGCTGTCGAATTCCTTGAGGGTTTTGTGGAGATTGTGGGCCATGGTGTTTTCCTGGTTTCCTGGGTTGAGGCGAGGAAAGATGTCCTGTATCTGACGGCTAGATCACATACAAGTCGACGTATTCATTGACCGGCATGGCGGCGAGCCTTGCCGGATCGAGCGACACGTCGAGAATCGCTTGTTGCTGCTTCGCCGGGAAACGCCGCGCCAGGTTGCTGCGGAATTTCTCGACGAGAAGGGGGATGCCCTCGTCACGACGGCGGCGATGCCCGATCGGGTAGTCGACCACCACCTCGTCGAGCACCGTGCCGTCGTCGAATTCGACCGTCAGCGCGTTGGCGATCGCACGCTTGTCCGGGTCGTGATAGTCCTTCGTGAATTGCGGATCCTCGACGCAGGCGATCTTCGCGCGCAGCGCGTCGATGCGCGGGTCGCGGGCGATCTCGTCCTCGTAGTCGGCAGCCGTCAGCCGTCCGAACAGGAGCGGCACCGCCACCATGTACTGGATGCAGTGGTCGCGGTCGGCCGGATTGGCCAGCGGCCCGCTCTTGTCGATGATGCGGATCGCGGCCTCGTGCGTGCGGATCGTGACGCGCCGGATCGATTCGGCGCCGCGACCGGCAGCGAGGATCTGGCGATGCAGCGCGAGCGCGGCCTCGGCGGCCGTCTGCGCATGGAATTCGGCGGGGAACGCGATCTTGAACAGCACGTTCTCCATCACGTAGCTGCCGTAGGGACGCTGGAAGCGGAACGGCCTGCCCTCGAACAGCACGTCGTAGAAGCCCCAGGTCGGCGCGCTCAGCGCCGAGGGGTAGCCCATCTCGCCGGTGCGCGCGATCAGCGCCAGGCGCACCGCGCGCGAGGTGGCGTCGCCGGCCGCCCAGGACTTGCGGGAGCCCGTGTTGGGCGCGTGGCGGTAGGTGCGCAGCGCCTGGCCGTCGACGAAGGCCAGCGACAGCGCGTTGATCAGCTCGTCGCGGGTGAGGCCGAGCAGTTGCCCGACCACGGCGGTGGAGGCGACCTTGACCAGCAGCACGTGGTCGAGGCCGACGCGGTTGAAGGCGTTCTCGAGCGCGAGGCACCCCTGGATCTCGTGCGCCTTGACCATCGCCACCAGCACCGCGCGCATCGTCAGCGGCGGCTTGCCGGCGGCGACCGCGGTGCGCGAGAGCCAGTCGGCGGTGGCCAGGATCCCGCCGAGATTGTCGGACGGGTGGCCCCATTCGGCGGCCAGCCAGGTGTCGTTGAAATCGAGCCAGCGGATCGCCGCGCCGATGTCGAAGGCGGCCTTGACCGGATCGAGCTGGAACGAGGTGCCCGGCACGCGCGCGCCGTTGGGCACCACGGTGCCGGGCACCAGCGGCCCGAGCAGCTTGGTGCAGGCCGGGTAGGACAGGGCCTCGAGCCCGCAACCGAGCGTATCGAGCAGGCAGTGGCGCGCCGTTTCCAGCGCGAGCTCACTGTCGATCTCGAAACCCAGCACGTAGTCGACGATCTCGACCAGTACCGGGTCCGGCGCGGGCCGGAGATTCGTTTGCGGGGCGGACATCAGGATTCCTGTCGTGGCTGGCCTGCTGTTTCGTTGCGGATCGGGTACCGCCGGGTGCTGCTTACGGGTGTTGCCTGCGGGTGCTGCTTACTTCTGGACGTTCGGTGCCAGTTCGTTCGACTGCGTCGGCGCCGGCGTGCCGTTGGCGGCCATCTCGGCGGTCACGCATTCGTCGGCCAGGCGCGTGTCTTCCTTGTCGCTGAACAGCATGCCCTTGGTCGGGATCACCACCAGCTTCAGGCCGCTGGCCGGATCGTAGAACACGTCGGCGCCGGTCGTGGTGGCCTGGCGCGGCAGCTTGTAGTTCTTGTTGGCCCAGTGGACCGTGACGATCTGGTCGCGCTTCATGTCGCCGGCCAGCTGGTAGGACAGGCCGTCCTTGCACGACCACTTGACCGCGCCGTCCGGTGCCGGATCGACCTTGGCCGCCGCGGCCGCCTGGGCGCGCTTGCTGCGCGGGATCAGGTGGCGCTTGGGCGCCGGACGCTTGGCCACGGCCTTCTTGGCGGGAGCCTTGGCGGTGGTGCCGGCGGTCTGGGCCGAGGCTTGCGGGGCGACGCTCAGCAGCGTGGCGGACAGGGTGCCGATGGCGGCGGCGATCAACAGTTTGTTCATGTGCTCAAGCCTTTTATGGATATCGGTTGACGAGGGAGGCGGCCGGCGCGCGACACGCGCCCCATGGTGCGCAGCGGCCGCTATTTTCTCCTAATTCGCGCGATGGTTTTAAGGGAATTCGAAGCTTCTGTCGTGATTTCGCGAAACAGTCGGCTCGCCGGCCGCGCGCCGGGGCCATCGAGGGCACCCGGGCGCGAGCCGGCAAGCGAATCGCGGGCCCGGCTCATGCACGCGCCTCGTCGCGCGGCGGCAGCCAGGGCGCGACCTCGGCGGGCAGCGCGCGGCCGGTGGCGTGGGCGCGGCGCAGCACGCTCCAGTAATAGCGGTAGCTGGCGCGGTCGTGCAGCGTATCGTGGTGGCGCGTCGGGCCCCAGTCGGCGGCCTGCGCGGCCAGCAGGATCTCGGCGGCCAGGGCGATCTCGTCCTCGCGCGGCGCGAAGGCCGCCACGATCACCGGGATCTGGGCCGGGTGGATGCTCCACTGGCGCGTGTAGCCGAACTCGTCGCGGGCGCGCCGCGCATTGCCGGCCACCACGTCCATGTCGCGGATCTCGGTGCTGACGTTGTGGGAGGGCGTCTTGCCGTGGGCGTGGCTTGCGGCGGCGATCTCGAGCTTGGCGCGGCGCACCAGCGGGTGGTCGAACTGGCCGGGCGAGCGCATCGCGCTGTCGGGGATCGCGCCGTGGTGGGCCGAGACGAAGTCCATCAGCCCGAAGCTGAGTGTGGAGACGGCCGGCAGCGCGGCGATCCGGGCCACCTGCTCGAGCGCGCCGTGCGTCTCGATCAGCACGTCGGCCGGAATTGGCCGGTCGATGCCGAGCTCGCGGCGGGTGCCTTCGATGAAGGCGCAGGCCTCGGCGACATCGGCCGCGCTGGTGACTTTCGGAAGCGTAATGTAAGCCGGCGCGCGGGCCGCGCGCAGCACGATGCGCACGTCGTCGCGCCAATGCGGGTGGCTGAAGTCGTGGATGCGCACGCCGGCGCGGCCGAAGCGGTTGGCCGCCTCGCCCAGCATGGCGGCCACCAGCTCGGCATGCTCGGCTTCGCGGCCGACCGCGGCGCCGTCCTCGCAGTCGAGCGTGAGGTCGAACACCGGGCCCAGCTCGGCCTGCAGCGCGAGCGACTTGCGCATCAGCTTTTCGCTGCCCGCGTAGTGATCGCAGCAGGGCAGGATCGCGGGCGGCGAGGCGCCGTCGTAGAGGACTTCGGCGGGGGAGAGCGCGGGCATCGTGGTTACGCGTGGGATCGCAAGCATCGAAAAGGCATCGGATTCGAACGGGCTCTGCGGTGCCTGGGGCGTCGGCCGGGGCCGGCCTGGCGGGCAAAGCGCGCGCGGATCGAATGCGAATCGGCCGGCGCCCGGGGCCGAGCTCGCGGTGAGCTCGATCGGGCGCCGGCCGGTGCGGGGCGGGCCACGCGCGAGGCGTGCCCGTCCCGGCGGGTATTACTTCAGCAGGTGGGCGACGCCGTCGCGCTCCTCGAGCAGCTCGGCCAGCGTGCCGTCCATCTTCTCGCGCGAGAAGGCGTCGATTTCCAGGCCTTCGACGCGCTTGTACTCGCCGTTCTCGCAGGTCACCGGCACGCCGTAGATGATGTCCTCGGGGATGCCGTAGGAGCCGTCCGACGGGATGCCCATCGTGACCCACTTGCCGTTGGTGCCGAGCACCCAGTCACGCACGTGGTCGATCGCCGCGTTGGCCGCCGAAGCCGCCGACGACAGGCCGCGCGCCTCGATGATGGCCGCGCCGCGCTTGCCGACGGTCGGGATGAAGGTGTCGCGGTTCCAGACGTCGTCGTTGATCAGCTTGAGCAGCGATTCGCCTTCGGCGCTGGCGAAGCGGAAGTCGGGGTACATCGTCGGCGAGTGGTTGCCCCACACGGCCAGCTTCTCGATCGAGGCGACCGGCTTGCCCGACTTGGCGGCCAGTTGCGACAGCGCGCGGTTGTGGTCCAGGCGCAGCATCGCCGTGAAGTTCTTCTTCGGCAGGTCCGGCGCCGACTTCATGGCGATGTAGGCGTTCGTGTTGGCCGGGTTGCCGACCACCAGCACCTTGACGTCGCGGCTGGCGACTTCGTTCAGCGCGGCGCCCTGCACCGTGAAGATCTCGGCGTTGGCCGACAGCAGGTCCTTGCGCTCCATGCCCTTCGAGCGCGGGCGGGCACCGACCAGCAGCGCCACGTCGGCATCCTTGAAGGCGACCTTCGGATCGTCGGTGATCACGACGCCGGCGAGCAGCGGGAACGCGCAGTCGTCGAGCTCCATCACGACGCCCTTGACGGCGGCTTGGGCTTGCGGGAGGTCGAGCAGTTGCAGGATGACCGGCTGATCCTTGCCGAGCAGGTCGCCGTTCGCGATGCGGAACAGCAGCGAGTATGCGATTTGACCTGCGGCGCCGGTAACGGCAACGCGCTTTGCGGGCTTAGCCATGAGAAATCTCCAGGACGATGGGCGTGGGACGCGAGCAAAAGCGCCATTTTATGCGCGTTATGCGTCGCATTGCATTGAAGCGGTGCGCAGGAGGCGCGTCCGGGTCGGGCCGGCGCCGGGCGATCGGCCTGGAAGCCAGGCTGGGCGCGGGTCGGGCGCGTTCCGGGGGCGCTTCCTTGCTCGCCCCGGAGTGTAGGAGCGAGCTATGGCAAAGTCAAACGGTATCTTATGTCTTATATAAGACAGAGTATTGCTGGAAAAATGTGGACGAAAAACTTGGCTTTGTGTTGAAATGCGCGCCATGACATCCAACCAGGCGAACGCGTCGAATCCGAACGCCCCCGGCCAGGCCTCGGCCGGCGGCGAGCCGACGCCTGCGCAGGCCCCGTCGCCGACCTTCAGCCCCTTATACCAGCAGATCAAGGCATTGATCACCCAGGGGCTGGAATCGGGCGAGTGGAAGCCCGGCGAGATCATACCAAGCGAAGTGGAGCTCGCGGCGCGCTACAAGGTGAGCCAGGGCACGGTACGCAAGGCGATCGACGAGCTGGCGGCCGACAACCTGCTGGTGCGCCGGCAGGGCAAGGGCACCTTCGTGGCGACCCACAGCGAGGAGCGCGCGCAGTTCCGTTTCCTGCGCCTCTTGGCCGAGGACGGCGTCGAGCACCCGCACGTGAGCCGCCTGCTGGAGTGCCGCCGCACCCGGGCGCCGGCTGAGATCGCACGGCAGCTGGACCTGAAGCCGGCCGATCCGGTGGTGCAGGTGCGCCGGCTGCTGGAGTTCGACGGCGTGGCCACCGTGCTCGACGAGATCTGGCTGCCGGGCGCGATGTTCCGCGGCCTGAGCTTCGAGCGCCTGTCCGAGTACAAGGGGCCGCTCTACGCGATGTTCGAGTCGGAGTTCGGCACGCGCATGATCCGCGCCACCGAGAAGGTGCGCGCGGTGGCGGCGGAGCCGGCGGTGGCCGAACTGTTGTCGGTGTCCGAAGGATTTCCTTTGCTGTCGGTCGAACGCGTGTCCTATACCTATGGAGACCGTCCGGTCGAGGTGCGCCGCGGTTGGTATGTCACAACCGGGTATTACTATCAGAACGATCTGAGCTGATCGAATGATGGCAGGCCGTCGACGAACGGCCGCAAGGCAGTGGGGAACGGGCTCGCGCCCACATGCGAAGCACGTTTCGGGCCGCCTTTTGTTCGCTGCGATGCAACTGTCCTGAGCAGGTTTTCGCTGCAGCGCGACATAAAAAGGCGCTAAAATCGCGGATTAGTGTGACTACATAGTAGGGGTCTAGCATGACTGAAGCAGTAAGAAAACCGAGGCCGGAGTATCGGAACATCGGCATCGGAGACATAACTCGCCATTACCGCCTGCCGATCGCGGGGCAACTCTCGATCTTCCACCGGGTCAGCGGCGCGCTGCTGTTCCTGTCGCTTCCGTTCCTGCTGTTCCTCTTCGACAAGAGCCTGACGTCCGAAATCAGCTTCGACGTCTTCAAGGCCTTCCTCTCCAACATCATCGTCAAGCTGGTCGTCCTCGTGCTGGCCTGGGCGTTCCTCCATCATTTCTGCGCCGGCATCCGCCACCTGCTGATGGACGTCAACCATGACGCCGTCACCAAGGAAAGCGGCAAGCGCACGGCCATCGTCGTGTTCGTCGTGTCGCTGGCGCTGACGCTGGTGTTCGCGCTCAAACTGTTCGGAGCATTCTAAGAAAATGGCAGGCAACAACCGAATCGGCTCGAAGCGCCTCGTGGTCGGCGCTCACTACGGCCTGCGCGACTGGCTCGCGCAACGGATCACCGGCGTCATCATGGCGGTCTACACCGTGATCCTGCTCGCCTGGTTCTTCGCGGCGCGCGATTTCTCCTACGACGGCTGGGCATCGATCTTCGCCACGCAATGGATGAAGCTCGCGACCTTCGTCACGCTGCTGGCGCTGTTCTATCACGCCTGGGTCGGCATTCGCGATATCTGGATGGATTACGTGAAGCCGGTCGGCGTGCGGCTGCTGCTGCAATCGCTGACGATCGTCTGGCTGCTCGCGTGCGCGGGCTACGCTGCGCAGATTCTCTGGAGAGTGTAAAAGAATGGCTGCAATCAATACTTCCCTGCCGCGTCGCAAGTTCGACGTGGTCATCGTCGGCGCGGGCGGCTCGGGGATGCGCGCCTCGCTGCAACTCGCGCGCGCGGGCCTGTCGGTCTGCGTGCTGTCGAAGGTGTTCCCGACGCGTTCGCACACGGTCGCCGCGCAAGGCGGGATCGGTGCCTCGCTGGGCAACATGAGCGAAGACAACTGGCACTACCACTTCTACGACACGATCAAGGGCTCCGACTGGCTCGGCGACCAGGACGCGATCGAGTACATGTGCCGCGAAGCGCCGAATGCCGTCTACGAGCTCGAGCACTTCGGCATGCCGTTCGACCGTAACGCCGATGGCACGATCTACCAGCGCCCGTTCGGCGGCCATACCGCGAACTACGGCGAGAAGCCGGTGCAGCGCGCCTGCGCGGCCGCCGACCGTACCGGCCACGCGCTGCTGCACACGCTGTACCAGCAGAACGTCGCGGCCAAGACGCAGTTCTTCGTCGAATGGATGGCGCTCGACCTGATCCGCGACGCGGACGGCGACGTGCTCGGCGTGACCGCCCTGGAAATGGAAACGGGCGACGTCTACATCCTCGAAGGCAAGACCACGCTGTTCGCCACCGGCGGCGCCGGCCGGATCTTCGCGGCCTCGACCAACGCCTTCATCAACACCGGCGACGGTCTCGGCATGGCGGCCCGTTCGGGCATCGCGCTGCAGGACATGGAGTTCTGGCAGTTCCACCCGACCGGCGTGGCCGGCGCGGGCGTGCTGATCACCGAAGGCGTGCGCGGCGAGGGCGGCATCCTGCGCAACTCGGACGGCGAGCGCTTCATGGAGCGCTACGCACCGACCCTGAAGGACCTGGCGCCGCGCGACTTCGTCTCGCGCTCGATGGACCAGGAAATCAAGGAAGGCCGTGGCGTGGGCCCGAACAAGGACCACGTGCTGCTCGATCTGTCGCACATCGGCGCCGAGACGATCCTGAAGCGCCTGCCGTCGATCCGCGAGATCGCGCTGAAGTTCGCGAACGTCGACTGCATCAAGGAACCGATCCCGGTCGTGCCGACCATCCATTACCAGATGGGCGGCATCCCGACCAACATCCACGGCCAGGTGGTCGGTACCTCGAAGGGCCACGAAGACCCGATCAACGGCTTCTACGCCGTCGGCGAGTGCTCCTGCGTGTCGGTGCACGGCGCGAACCGCCTGGGCACCAACTCGCTGCTCGACCTGGTGGTGTTCGGCCGCGCGGCCGGCAACCACATCGTCGAGCACGTCAAGAAGCAGCGCGAGCACAAGCCGCTGCCGAAGGACGCGGCCGATTTCGCGCTCTCGCGCCTGGCCAAGCTCGACAGCTCGAGCTCGGGCGAATACGCGCAGAGCGTCGCCAACGAGATCCGCGGCTCGATGCAGAAGCATGCCGGCGTGTTCCGTACCTCGGCGCTGCTGGCCGAAGGCGTGGAAGACATCAAGAAGGTGGCCGAGCGTGCCCAGCACATCCACCTGAAGGACAAGTCGAAGGTGTTCAACACCGCGCGCGTCGAAGCGCTCGAAGTGGCGAACCTCGTCGAAGTGGCGCGTGCCACGATGGTGTCGGCCGAGGCCCGCAAGGAAAGCCGCGGCGCGCATGCGCAGGACGACTTCCCGCATCGCGACGACGAAAACTGGATGCGTCATACGCTGTGGTTCAGCGAAGGCGACCGCCTCGACTACAAGCCGGTGCACATGCAGCCGCTGACGGTCGAATCCGTCCCGCCCAAGGCACGTACGTTCTAAGCCGAATCCGGAGAATCTGACCATGGCAAAACGCATTTTCGAACTCTATCGTTACGATCCGGACAAGGACGCGGCGCCGCGCATGCAGACGTACGAACTCGAGCTCACGCATGAACGCATGCTGCTCGACGCGCTCGTCAAGCTCAAGGAAGTCGACGAAACCCTGTCGTTCCGTCGTTCCTGCCGCGAAGGCGTGTGCGGCTCGGACGCGATGAACATCAACGGCAAGAACGGCCTGGCGTGCCTGACGAACCTGAACGAGCTGCCGCAGAAGATCGTGCTGCGCCCGCTGCCGGGCCTGCCGGTGGTGCGCGACCTGATCGTCGACATGACGCACTTCTTCAACCAGTACCACTCGATCAAGCCGTTCCTGATCAACGACACGCCGCCGCCCGAGAAGGAGCGCCTGCAGTCGCCGGAAGAGCGTGAAGAGCTCGACGGCGTCTACGAGTGCATCCTGTGCGCCAGCTGCTCGACCTCGTGCCCGAGCTTCTGGTGGAACCCGGACAAGTTCGTCGGCCCGGCCGGCCTGCTGCAGGCCTACCGCTTCATCGCCGACAGCCGCGACGAAGCCACCGCCGAACGCCTCGACAACCTCGAGGATCCGTACCGTCTGTTCCGTTGCCATACGATCATGAACTGCGTCGACGTCTGCCCGAAGGG
Organism: Burkholderia sp. Ax-1720; assembly: GCF_011753035.1. Taxonomy (NCBI): domain Bacteria; kingdom Pseudomonadati; phylum Pseudomonadota; class Betaproteobacteria; order Burkholderiales; family Burkholderiaceae; genus Burkholderia; species Burkholderia sp. Ax-1720. The sequence continues at coordinate 14,740 of NZ_VWWK01000100.1, forward strand.
CCTGAACCCGACCAAGGCGATCGGCAAGATCAAGGAATTGATGGTTCGCCGCGCGGTCTGAGCTGATTCGACATGACTGAACAGTCGCACCAGTCCGACCCGCACCGCCGCGCGCGCCTTCGCTGGCGCGCGCGGCGCGGTCTGCTGGAGAACGATCTCATCATCGAGCGTTTCTTCAGCCGATACGAGCATGACCTCACCGATACCGACGTGGGCGCGTTGACCCGCCTGCTCGAACTATCCGACAACGACCTGATGGACTTGCTGCTCGCGCGCAAGGAACCGGAAGGCGACCTTGCCGGCCCGGATGTTTCCCGGCTGCTGGAGATGCTGCGCAGCGTGTGAGAGCGCCGCGCCCGTTATCGAATCCCGTTTCCATTTTCGATTGAGGATGTGCCATGACCCCGTCTGATGTTAAAGCCACGCTATCGTTCAGCGACAATTCGCCGAGCGTCGAACTGCCGATCTACAAGGGCACGATGGGCCCGGACGTGATCGACATCCGCAAGCTGTACGGCCAGACTGGCAAGTTCACCTACGACCCGGGCTTCATGTCCACGGCGTCGTGCAATTCGGCCATCACGTACATTGACGGGGACAAGGGCGAGCTGCTGTACCGCGGTTACCCGATCGACAATCTCGCGCAGAACGCCGACTTCCTCGAGACCTGCTACCTGCTGCTCAAGGGCGAACTGCCGAACGTCGCGCAGAAGAAGGAATTCGTCGAGACCGTCACGAAGCACACGATGGTCCACGAGCAGATGCACTTCTTCTTCCGCGGCTTCCGTCGCGACGCGCACCCGATGGCGATCCTGGTGGCCGCGGTGGGCGCGCTGTCGGCGTTCTACCACGACTCGCTCGACATCAACGATCCGCGTCACCGCGAAGTCTCGGCGATCCGCATGATCGCCAAGCTGCCGACGCTGGTCGCGATGGCCTACAAGTACAGCATCGGCCAGCCCTTCGTCTATCCGAAGAACGAACTCTCGTACAGCGCGAACTTCATGCACATGATGTTCTCGAACCCGTGCGAGGAGTACAAGGTCAACGACGTGCTGGTTCGCGCGCTCGACCGCATCCTGATCCTGCACGCCGATCACGAGCAGAACGCCTCGACCTCGACGGTCCGCCTGGCGGGTTCCTCGGGCGCCAACCCGTTCGCGTGTATCGCGGCCGGTATCGCCTGTCTGTGGGGCCCGGCGCACGGCGGCGCGAACGAAGCCGCGCTGAACATGCTCGAGCAGATCGGTTCGCCCGACAACATCCCCGAGTTCATCAAGCAGGTGAAGGACAAGAACTCGGGCGTGAAGCTGATGGGCTTCGGCCACCGCGTCTACAAGAACTACGACCCGCGCGCCAAGCTGATGCGCGAGACCTGCTACGAAGTGCTGAACGAACTGGGCCTGCACGACGACCCGCTGTTCAAGCTCGCCATGCAGCTCGAGAAGATCGCGCTGGAAGACGAATACTTCGTGTCGCGCAAGCTGTACCCGAACGTCGACTTCTACTCGGGCATCGTCCAGCGCGCGCTGGGCATCCCGACCTCGATGTTCACCTGCATCTTCGCGATGGCGCGTACCGTCGGCTGGATCGGCCAGTGGAACGAAATGATCGGCGATCCGGAGCAGAAGATCGGCCGTCCGCGTCAGCTCTTCATCGGCTCCACGCCGCGTGAAGCGACCGCGATCGACAAGCGTGCCTGAGCGGCGCCTGTCGGCAGCCTAGCCTGACGACCCGAAACACCCCGGCGGCCTCGGCCCCGGGGTGTTTTGTTTTGGGCGTGCCCTGGATGCCTCGCATGCCGTGTATCGCCGGCTCGACGCAGGCGGCGGGGGCGGCGTGGCATCATCGGAACATTCCGTCGTCGGGAGCCGTCGATGCTGTCTCATGTCTGTATCGGTGTGGAGGATGTCGAGCGCGCCTACGCGTTTTACGCGCCGCTGATGGAGGCGCTGGGCCTGCGGCTGAAATTCCGCAACCCGCCCGAGATGGCGGGGTGGATGCCGGCCGAGGCGGCGCGGCCGCTGTTGCTGGTCTGCCGCCCGTTCGACGGCGGCGCGCCGGCGCCCGGCAACGGCCAGATGCAGGCCCTGCTGGCACGCGCTCGCGCTGGCTGGCGGCGGCAGTTGCGAAGGGCCGCCCGGCTTGCGGCCCCATTACCACCGCGATTATTACGGCGCGTATTTTCGCGATCCCGACGGCAACAAGCTCTGCGTGGTCTGCCACGAGCCGGAATGAATGCCGATGCTGCCTGTCACAAAGCGCGTACAAAACTCGACAGGCGGCGCGGCCGATCCGTCTACACTGCGGGCATTCACCAGAACGATCAAATTCAGGGGGCGCCGGTGCGTATCCAATCCCTATTGGCGAGCCTGCTCGCCGCCGCGACGCTGTCCGGCTCGATCGGCGCGAGCGCGGGTGTTGCCGAACAGAACATCCGCGACGCCGCGAACGGCACGCTGACCAAGTCGGTCCCGCCCGAGCCGACCTGCCGGGCCGATGTCACCCGGCCGCCGCCGTATCCCATGCTGCGCGGCGAGGGCGGCGGCGGGCTGCTGGGCGCCGGCATCGGCCTCGCCTCGCTGGCCGTGCTCGCGGCCAGCGCGTCCATGCTGTCGCCGCCGCGGCACGGCGATATCTTCCGGCCCGCCTGCGAATCGAACCGGATCGCGAAATCGTCCTCGGATACCTATCCGTTCGCGACGCCCTCGTCGGCGCCGATGTCGACCGAATAAACCGCTCATATCGGCCCTGACGCGATTCCGGCGGCCCGGGGCCGGGCATGCTAAGCTCGAACGCACTCGGGCTTAGCCCGGCCATGCCGTGCCGAAGGGGCGGCAAGGGCCCGTTCCCGCCTTCCCGCATCCAGCCGCTTCCCATGAAAGACCGCGTCGAATACACCCGCAGTCGCGACGTCCCCGGACTCGTGCTCGGCGACGCGCGTTTCAGCGAATTCCGCTTCGATCGCCATTACCACCTCGATTTCCACGTCGGGGTGGTGACCGAGGGCGTCCAGCGCCAGCAGTTCGGCGGCAAGACGGTGTTGCTCGGCCCCGGCAGCGTTTCGCTGATGCCGCCCGGCGAGGTGCATGACGGCACGCGCGTGGGCGACGGCGCCTACACGCTGAAGACCTTCCGCCTGCCGCCCGAGCTGATGGCGGGGCTGGCCGAGGAGTTGTCGGGCAGCACGCGGGAGCCGGCGCTGCAGGGCGCCTCGCTCGAGGATCTGGGGCTGGCGCAGCGGCTCAACGCGATTCACGCTGCGCTGCGCGGCGAATACCGCGATGCCCCGCTGGGCGTGCAGTCGGCCTGGCTGGTCGCGCTCGAGCGCCTGTTCGCGCAATCGCGCGCCTGGGCGCCGCGGCAGGTCGCGGGTGCCTTGTCGGACCTGCAATGGCAGCGCGTGCGCGACTACTGCGAGGCGCATCTGGCCGAGAAGATCACGCTGGACGAACTGGCCGCGCTCTGCGAGCTGGACCGTTTCGTATTCCTCAAGCTGTTCAAGCGCAGCGCCTCGATGACGCCGCATGCCTGGCTGGTGCGGCTGCGCCTGGAGCGCGCCTGCCTGATGCTGCACCGGGGCACGCAGTCGATCGCCGAGGTCGCGCAGGCCGTCGGTTTCTACGACCAGAGCCATTTCAACCGCGCCTTCCGGCGTGCCTTCGGCTGCGCGCCGTCGCGTTACTGAACGCCATCCAGGCAAACGTGTCGACGCGCCCGCGCGAAACCGGGGCGCTCGCTCGTGCGCTGCCTTAGCCGGCCGCGATGCGCGCGATGTCCAGCAGGCGGTCGACTTCTGCCTCGGTGGTGGCGAACGAGGTGACGAAGCGCACCACGCCCGGTTCCCAGCGATCGTGATAGAAGCGCACGCCGGCCGCCAGCAGGCCGGCGATCACCGGTTGCGGGAGCCGGCAGAACAGGATGTTGGCCTCGGTGGCACCCGTCATCGAGACGCCCGGCACGCGGGCCAGCCCGGCCGCGAGACGCTGCGCCATGGCATTGGCGTGACGCGCGTTGCGCAGCCAGAGATCGTCGGCCAGATAGGCGTCGAGCGGCGCCGACAGGAAGCGCATCTTCGAGGCGAGCTGCCCGGCGCGCTTGCGGCGGAAGGCCAGTTCCCCGGCGCGGCGCGGGTCGAACAGCACCACCGCCTCCGAGCCCGGCACGCCGTTCTTGGTCGCGCCGAACGACAGCACGTCGACGCCGGCGCGCCAGGTCATCTCGGCCGGCGAGCAGCCCAGCGATACCAGCGCATTGGCGAAGCGCGCGCCGTCCATATGCAGTGGCAGATTGGCCTCTCGGCAGATCTCGCCGATCGTGCCGATCTCGTCGAGCGTGTAGACGCTGCCGACTTCGGTGGCCTGCGTGATGCTGACGGCCGAGGGCTGGGTGGTATGGACGTCGCCGAGCTTGGCGCGGGCGGCCGCGCGCAGCCGGGCCGGGTCCAGCTTGGCCGCGGGGCCGTCCACCGTGATCAGCTTGGCGCCGTCGGCGTAGAAGGCCGGCGCGCCGCATTCGTCGTTGTTGATGTGGCTGCCCGGGTGGCACAGCACGCTGCCCCAGGGCGGCGTCAGCGCGGCCAGCGCGAGCGAGTTGGCGGCCGTGCCGGTGGAGACGATGAACACCGCCACCTCGTGCTCGAACAGCTCGGCGAGCCTTTGCTCGACGCGCGTGGTCCAGGGATCGGCGCCATAGGGCGCCGCTTGGCCGGCCGCGCAGGCGACCAGGGCATCGAGCACGGCGGGCGCCGCGCCGGCGGTGTTGTCGCTGCTGAAGTTCAGGGTCGGTTGATCCGGCGTCGGGGCGTGTTCCATGAGGCGTGATCCTGGCGAGTCGTCTGAGGAAAAGAGTGGTTCGGGCATCAGGCTACGCGCGCGGCGGCGGGCGCGGATTGTAAAAAATTGAGCGGCCCGAACCCCTTGAGCGGCGGGGCTGTCGACCGCATAGTCGGAACCTCGATATCCCTGCAAGAGGAAGCACCATGACGATCCGCCGCTATTTCGACAGCGATGCCCTGACGCTGAGCACCGAGGTGCTCGCCTGCGAGCCCGACGAGGAGGCCGGGCGCTTTCGCGTGACGCTGGCCGAGACGCTGTTCCATCCGCAAGGCGGCGGCCAGCCTTCGGATACGGGCCGGATCGGCGAGGCGCGCGTGCTGCGCGTGGCCGCCGACGGCGAGGCCATCGTGCACCTGGTCGATCGCGCCGTGGCGCCGGGCGAGATCGAGATCGAGGTCGACGCCGGGCCGCGCGCGCTGCATGCGCGCCTGCATTCGGCCGGGCACCTGATCGCCTACGTGGGCGCGGCCGTCGGCTGGCGCGCCGTGAAGGGACATCATTGGCCCGGCGAGGCGCGCGTGGTGTTCGAGCGCGACAGCGCCGACGCCGAGCTGGCCGCGATCGAGGCGCAGGCGCTCGCGAACGGCGTCAACGCGATGATCGCGGCCGGCTTGCCGCGCGTGCTGGCCGAGCAGGAAGGGCGGCGCGTGATCGCCTATGGCGGACACGATTTCAGCCCCTGCGGCGGCACGCACGTGGCCGGCACGGGCGAGATCGGCGCGGTGCTCATCACCAAGGTCAAGGAGAAGAAGGGGCAGGTGAGCGTGCAGTACGAGGTGGCCTGATTCGGCGCGGGGTGCCCGTTAGCGCCCCCATTTGCCGGGTAGCACTTATCCAGGTATCGAAACTACCATTCAACTCACTGTTTTTATTGGGTTTTTTCTCATCCTGGTAGTGCTGGGCGGCAATCTTGGTGGCATAATCGACCGAACCCAGAAGGAACCGTCGTCACCACAAACCCCGCATACCATGGCACAGACTCTCTACGACAAATTGTGGAATTCGCACGTCGTCCACACCGAGGAGGACGGCACCGCATTGCTCTACATCGACCGTCACCTGCTGCACGAGGTGACGAGCCCGCAGGCGTTCGAAGGGCTGAAGATGGGCGAGCGCCCGGTCTGGCGCATCAGCGCCAACCTCGCGGTGTCGGACCATAACGTTCCCACCACCGATCGCACCCACGGCATCGCCGATCCGGTCTCGAAGCTGCAGGTCGACACGCTCGACGCGAACTGCGACAGCTTCGGCATCACCCAGTTCAAGATGAACGACGTGCGCCAGGGCATCGTGCACATCGTCGGCCCGGAGCAGGGCGCGACGCTGCCGGGCATGACCATCGTCTGCGGCGATTCGCATACCTCCACGCACGGCGCGTTCGGCGCGCTGGCGCACGGCATCGGCACCTCGGAAGTCGAGCACGTGCTGGCCACCCAGACGCTCCTGCAGAAGAAGAGCAAGAACCTGCTGATCAAGGTCGAGGGGCAACTGCCGCGCGGCTGCACCGCCAAGGACATCGTGCTGGCCATCATCGGCAAGATCGGCACGGCCGGCGGCACCGGCTACGCGATGGAATTCGGCGGCTCGATGATCCGCTCGCTGTCGATGGAAGGCCGCATGACGGTCTGCAACATGGCGATCGAGGCGGGCGCACGCGCCGGCATGGTCGCGGTGGACGACACCACCATCGACTACCTCAAGGATCGCCCGTTCTCGCCGACCGGCGCCGAGTGGGACCAGGCCGTGCAGTACTGGCGCGGCTTCCGCTCCGACGACGGCGCGCAGTTCGACCGCGTGGTCGAGCTGAGCGCGGCCGACATCGTGCCGCAGGTGACCTGGGGCACCTCGCCGGAAATGGTCACGGCGGTCGACAGCCGCGTGCCCGATCCCGAGCGCGAGAAGGACCCGGTCAAGCGCGACGCGATGGAGCGCGCGCTGAGCTACATGGCGCTCGAGCCGAACATGCCGATCGAATCGATCAAGGTCGACAAGATCTTCATCGGATCCTGCACCAATGCGCGCATCGAGGACATCCGCGCGGCCGCCTACGTGGTGAAGAAGCTGAACCGTCGCGTCGCCGCCAACGTGCGCCTGGCGATGGTGGTGCCGGGCTCGGGCCTGGTGAAGGCGCAGGCCGAGCGCGAAGGGCTCGACAAGGTGTTCAAGGATGCCGGCTTCGAATGGCGCGAGCCGGGCTGCTCGATGTGCCTGGCGATGAACGCCGACCGCCTCGAGCCGGGCGAGCGCTGCGCCTCCACCTCGAACCGCAATTTCGAGGGTCGCCAGGGCGCGGGCGGCCGTACCCACCTGGTCAGCCCGGCGATGGCGGCAGCCGCCGCCATCGAGGGGCATTTCGTCGATATTCGCCGGCTGGGATAAGCATGCGCAGCAACCGCAACCTCATCGTCGGCCGCCTGGCGGCGGCTCTCGCCCTGGCGGGCATGGTATTCGGGCTGGCCGCCTGCCACACGGTGGCCGGCGTCGGCGAGGACATCAATGCCGCGGGCCGCGCGATCACGCGCGCCGCGAACTGATCGCCGCCTGACGGACTAACCGAAGGACAGTCGAGCGCCGGCCCCGGGGCCGGCGTCCAATGTGGAAACGGATCATGGAAAAATTCACAGTGCATACCGGCGTCGTGGCGCCGCTTGATCGCGAAAACGTCGACACCGACGCGATCATCCCGAAGCAGTTCCTCAAGTCGATCAAGCGCACCGGCTTCGGCCCGAACGCCTTCGACGAATGGCGCTACCTCGACCGCGGCGAGCCGGGCCAGGACAATGCCAAGCGCCCGCTCAACCCCGACTTCGTGCTGAACCAGCCGCGCTACCAGGGCGCCTCGGTGCTGCTGGCGCGCAAGAACTTCGGCTGCGGCAGCTCGCGCGAGCACGCGCCCTGGGCGCTGCAGCAATACGGCTTCCGCGCCATCATCGCGCCGAGCTTCGCCGACATCTTCTTCAACAACTGCTACAAGAACGGGCTGCTGCCGATCGCGCTGACCGAGCAGCAGGTCGACCACCTGTTCAACGACACCTACGCGTTCAACGGCTACCAGTTGACCATCGACCTGGAGGCGCAGCTGGTGCGCACCGGCGACGGCCGCGAATATCCGTTCGAGGTGTCGGGCTTCCGCAAGTACTGCCTGCTGAACGGCTTCGACGACATCGGCCTGACCCTGCGCCATGCCGACAAGATCCGCCAGTTCGAGGCCGAGCGCCTGGCCAAGCAGCCCTGGCTCAACAACCGTCTGATCGGCTGAAGGCGCGCGCGGCGCGCGGGTTCCGAACTCACAACTCTTTCAGGAAAATCGCATGAAGATTGCAGTGCTGCCGGGCGACGGCATCGGCCAGGAGATCGTCACCGAAGCGGTGAAGGTGCTGAACGCCCTCGACGAGCAATTCGAACTCGAACAGGCGCCGGTCGGCGGCGCCGGCTACGAGGCCGCCGGCCACCCGCTGCCCGAGGCCACGCTGAAGCTGGCCAAGGAAGCCGACGCGATCCTGTTCGGCGCCGTGGGCGACTGGAAGTACGACTCGCTGGAGCGCGCGCTGCGTCCGGAGCAGGCGATCCTCGGGCTGCGCAAGCATCTCGAGCTGTTCGCCAACTTCCGCCCGGCGATCTGCTACGAGCAACTGGTGGACGCCTCGCCGCTGAAGCCGGCGCTGATCTCTGGCCTCGACATCCTGATCGTGCGCGAGCTGAACGGCGACATCTACTTCGGCCAGCCGCGCGGCACGCGCGAGGCGCCGGACGGCCCGTTCGCCGGCGCGCGCGAGGGTTTCGACACGATGCGCTATTCGGAGCCCGAAGTGCGCCGCATCGCCCACGTCGCGTTCCAGGCCGCGCAGAAGCGCAGCCGCAAGCTGCTGTCGGTGGACAAGGCCAACGTGCTCGAGACCTCGCAGTTCTGGCGCGACATCATGATCGACGTGTCGAAGGAATACGCCGAGGTCGAGCTCTCGCACATGTACGTCGACAACGCGGCGATGCAGCTGGCCAAGGCGCCCAAGCAGTTCGACGTGATCGTCACCGGCAACATGTTCGGCGACATCCTCTCGGACGAAGCCGCGATGCTGACCGGCTCGATCGGCATGCTGCCCTCGGCCTCGCTCGACAAGAACAACAAGGGCCTGTACGAGCCCTCGCACGGCTCGGCGCCGGACATCGCCGGCAAGGGCGTCGCCAATCCGCTGGCGACCATCCTGTCGGTCGCGATGCTGCTGCGCTACTCGCTGAATCGCGGCGAGCAGGCCGAGCGCATCGAGCGCGCGGTGCAGAAGGTGCTGGAGCAGGGCTACCGGACCGGCGACATCGCCACGCCGGGCTGCAAGCAGGTCGGCACGGTGCAGATGGGCGACGCGGTGGTCGCCGCGCTGTAAGCACGAGCGGGCGGTCCGCCGCGTGAAGCGACGGCGCGGCGGCCGTTCCGGTTCGCGATGCGACGCGCGGCGAACCCTTGTTCCGGTGCGTATTCCTTCGATCTGTCCCGGAAACAGAGTACCCGCGCGACATCGCGCACGATAGCAACGACGGGCCGTTGTACGGCCCACCAGGTTTGTGTAGACTCTTTCGCATGGCGCAAAATCGTTCGATCTCCCCGGTCTCCAAGCTGCACGGCATCACGGCCCGTGCGCTGACGCGCGCCATCGTCTCCACGAAAATCATCACCACGAAAACGATCACGAAAAGCTGATCGTCATCCGTCGTGCCCGCCTGATTTCCCCGCGCGGTTACGCGGGGGACGGAAAAGGCGGGGAAGCTCTCAAGCAAAGGGTTAGTCATGAACGTAGGTCTCGTAGGTTGGCGCGGCATGGTCGGCAGCGTCCTGATGCAGCGCATGCAGGAAGAAGGCGATTTCGATCTGATCGAGCCGGTGTTTTTCAGCACCAGCAACGCGGGCGGCAAGGCACCGGCCTTCGCGAAAAACGAGTCCACGCTCAAGGACGCCTCGAGCATCGACGATCTCAAGAAGTGCGACGTGATCATCACCTGCCAGGGCGGCGACTACACCAACGAGGTGTTCCCGAAGCTGCGCTCGGCCGGCTGGAACGGCTACTGGATCGACGCGGCCTCGTCGCTGCGCATGAAGGATGACGCGGTCATCATCCTCGATCCGGTCAACCTCGACGTGATCAAGGACGCGCTGGTCAAGGGCACCCGCAACTTCGTCGGCGGCAACTGCACGGTCAGCCTGATGCTGATGGCGCTGGGCGGCCTGTACCGCGAGAACCTGGTCGACTGGATGACGGCCATGACCTACCAGGCCGCATCGGGCGCCGGCGCGCAGAACATGCGCGAGCTGCTGTCGCAGATGGGCACGCTGCACGGCGCGGTGGCCGAGCAACTGGCCGATCCGGCCTCGGCGATCCTCGACATCGACCGCCGCGTGCTGGCCGCGATGAACGGCGACGCGATGCCGACCAGCCAGTTCGGCGTGCCGCTGGCCGGCTCGCTGATCCCCTGGATCGACAAGGATCTCGGCAACGGCATGTCGAAGGAAGAGTGGAAGGGCGGCGCCGAGACCAACAAGATCCTCGGCAAGCCGGCCATGGGCGAGCCGGGCTCGATTCCGGTCGACGGCCTGTGCGTGCGGATCGGCGCGATGCGCTGCCATTCGCAGGCGCTCACCATCAAGCTGAAGAAGGACGTGCCGCTCGACGAGGTCAACGAGATCCTCGCCTCGGCCAACGACTGGGTGAAGGTGGTGCCGAACGAGCGCGAGGCCTCGATGCGCGAGCTGTCGCCGGCCGTCGTCACGGGCACCCTGACGGTGCCGGTCGGCCGCCTGCGCAAGCTGGCGATGGGCGGCGAATACCTGTCGGCCTTCACGGTCGGCGACCAGCTGCTGTGGGGCGCGGCCGAGCCGCTGCGCCGCATGCTGCGCATCCTGCTCGACAAGTAAGCCGAAGCGTTCCGCGTCCGGCAAGGACGGCGGCGACGGCGTTCGCGGTGCCCGGTGTTTCGCCGGGGCGGCGAGCGCCGTTTCGTTTTTGTGCCCGTCGCGCGGCGGTCGCGTCCGGTCCGGATCCGCGGCCGGCGCCACAAATTCGACGAAATGGCCGGCGGGTAAAGTAAACTACGCGGTTACGACGCAATCGGCGTCGCGCACGCGTGGCGCCCTGCGCCCCCGCGACGTCCAGAATCCTGTCCTCCTTCCAACGCGAACCAGGGCCGCGCGCTGCCGCGGCGAATGTGCCGATGACGCTGCGATTTTTCCCCGGTATTTCTTCTCTTGCCCGAGCACGCGCCGCGCTGTCGCCGCGAGCGTTCGCGCTTCGTGCGATCGCGGGCGCGGTGTTCGCGCTGATGTCCGCTGCGGCCGTGCCGCTCGCGCAGGCCGCGCCGTCCGATGCCGCGGCGAACGCGCCGCAGTCGATCACGGTCCAGCCGGGGCAGTCGCTCAACGATATCGCGGTGGCGGCCACCCAGTCGCGCGATCCGGGCGTGCTGGCGCGAGCCGGCCGCGCGCTGTTCGCCGCGAATCCGCAGGCCTTCATGAAGCACGACCCGAGCCGGCTGAAGGTGGGCGCGACGCTGACGGTGCCGCCGCTCGACGCGAGCGGATCGGCCGTGGCTTCGCCGGTTGCCACATCGACTGTTTCGGGGGCTTCAGGGGCTTCGGCGCCGGCAGGGGCCGCGCCCGCGCATGCAGGCAGTGCCGCGACGGCCGTGGCCGGCGCAGCGGCGCCGCATGCGGGCAGCTCGGCTGCGCCGGGCGCGTCGTCGGCGGGAAGTGTTTCGGAAGCGCATCCCAATCCTGCTGCCGCCGCACCGGCTGCCGGTGGTTCGATGCCGCATCCGGCGACGGCTGCAACAGCGGCCACAGGCACGGCCACGGCCGCCGGCGCCTCGTCGGCTTCGGGCGCATCGCATGTCGACGCGTCGCTGCCCGCGCATCCGGCCGGCGTCTCGTCGGCTGCGGCAACGGGCGTGTCGGCGGCCGCGTCGGTGGCACCGACTTCGGCGGCGCTCGCCCAGGGCGGCTCCGCGGCGACGGCTGCACCGGCAACACAGCCGGGCGCCGCCCAGCATGCCAATGGCGGCAACCCCGGCGATCCGGCCAGCGCGCATTCCTGGAGCGGTTCGATCCAGACC
>NZ_VWWK01000101.1:0-26625 GCF_011753035.1 Burkholderia sp. Ax-1720
CACCACGCCGCCGGCCGGCGCCGGAACCGGCACCTTCACCGCGGCGGCAGCCAGGTATCGCGCCGGCGCCTCGACCAGGTCCTTCGGGCCGCCGAGCGCGGCCACCATGGTTGCGAAACGCTCGGCCGCCGCGCCGGAATCGAGCGCGCGCTGCAAGGCGGCCCGCGCCTGCGCCTCGTCGGCGGCCAGGCCGCCCGTCACCAGCATCTCGGCGGTGAGCGCCATGGTGACCTCGTGCAGCCGCGCCGGACGCGACTTGCCGCTCAGGTAGTCGATCGCGCAGAGCACCTCGATCGCGTTGCCGGCGCAGGGCGCCAGCGACTGGTTCATGTCGGTCAGCACGGCGGTGGTCTTCATGCCGGCGCCGTTGCCGACATCGACGATGCTCTGCGCCAGCTCGACCGATTTCTCGAAGCTCGGCATGAAGGCGCCCGAGCCGACCTTGACGTCCATCACCAGCCCGTCGAGCCCGGCCGCCAGCTTCTTGGAGAGGATCGAGGCGGTGATCATGGCGACCGATTCCACCGTCGCCGTCACGTCGCGGATCGCGTAGATGCGCTTGTCGGCCGGCGCCAGCTGGGCGGTCTGGCCGATGATGGCCACGCCGACCTCGCGCACCGTGCGGCGCAGCAGCTCCGGATCGGGCGTGACGTCGTAGCCGGGGATCGCGCTCAGCTTGTCGAGCGTGCCGCCGGTGTGGCCGAGCCCGCGCCCCGAGATCATCGGCACGTAGCCGCCGCAGGCGGCGATCATCGGCCCGAGCATCAGGGACACCACGTCGCCCACGCCGCCGGTCGAATGCTTGTCGATCACCGGGCCGTCGAGCGCCAGCGAGCGCCATTCGAGCACCTGGCCGGAATCGCGCTGCGCGAGCGTGAGGGCCACGCGCTCGTCGACGGCCAGGTCGTTGAAGAACACCGCCATCGCGAACGCGGCCACCTGGCCCTCGGTCACGCTGCCGTCGGTGATGCCGCTGACGAAGGCCGCGATCTCCTCGCGGCTCAGCGGCTGGCGATCGCGCTTCTTGCGGATGAATTCCTGGGGCAGAAACATATCGGATTCCTTTCAATAAGTGAGGGACGGCGCGCTGCCGGGGCCGTGGCCGAGCGTGGCCGGCGCCCGGACTCCATCGTCCGTGTCGTCGTGGTTCAACGAGGTCGGCTCGATCAGGTGCAGCGCCTTCACCGCGGCTTGCGCCGGTTGCTTGCGTGTCCGATGGTCGACTACGGGAACCGTCATGCGAATCTCGCTCGTCAATGCAGGGAAAAGAACAGGCCGGCGATCGCCGCGCTCATCAGGTTCGACAGCGTCGCGGCGGTCAGCGCGCGCAGCCCGTGCCGGGCCACCTCGGAGCGCCGCTCCGGCGCCACCGCGCTGAAGCCGCCGGCGAGGATCGCGATCGACGAGAAGTTGGCGAAACCGCACAACGCGAAGGACACGATCGCGATGGTCTTCGGATCGAGCACCTGCAGCCCGGCGGCCATCACCTTGGTGCTGTCCTTCAGGTAGGGCGAGAGATCGCCATACGCGACGAACTCGTTGAAGATCAGCTTCTCGCCGATGAAGTTGCCGGCCAGCGCCGCGTCGTGCCAGGGCACGCCGATCAGCCAGGCCAGCGGCGCGAACACCACGCCCAGGATGCCGAGCAGGGTGAGGTGCGGAAAGCCGACCAGGGTGGCGATGCCGCTCACGATCGCGTTCATCAGCGCGATCAGGCCGACGAAGGCGATCAGCATCGCGCCGACGTTCATGGCGATGCGCATGCCGACCGAGGCGCCCGAGGCGGCCGCCTCGATCACGTTGGCGGCGCGCTTCTCGTCGAAGTCGAGGCCCTCGATCACCACCCGGCTGGGCTCGTCGGTCGGATACAGCAGCTTGCCGAACAGCAGGCCGCCGGGCACCGCCATCACCGAGGCCGCCAGCAGGTATTCCATCTTCACGCCGAGCCCGGCGTAGCCGACCAGCACCGAGCCGGCGATCGAGGCCATGCCGCTGGCCATCACGGTGAAGATCTCGGCGCTCGTCATCTGCCGCACGAAGGGCTTGACCAGGGCCGGCATCTCGCTCTGGCCGAGGAAGATGGTGGCCACCGCCGAGCAGCCCTCGATCCGGCTCACGCCGAGCAGCTTCGAGAGCAGCGCGCCGAAGATGCGCACGATCCACTTCATCACGCCGATGTAGTACAGCACCGCGATCAGGGAAGTGACGAAGATGATCATCGGCAGCACGCGCAGCCCGAACACGAAACCGCCGTCGCCGAACAGCTCGAACATCTTGTTGCCGACCAGGCCGCCGAACACGAAGGCGATGCCGTGATTGCCCATCTCCAGCACCTGGTTCACGCCGTTGGCGGCCATCGCCAGCGCGGCGCGGCCGGTCGGCACGAACAGCACCAGGGCGCCGAGCACGAGCTGGGTCGCCAGGGCCGCGAGCAGGGTGCGCAGGCTCACGCCGCGCCGATTGTTCGACAGCAGGTAGGCAATCGCCAGCAGGCAAGCCATTCCCAACAGACTACGCAGAATATCCACCCTCGCTCTCCTCTCGTCTCTTTCATGTCATGGCGCCCTGCCCGGGCGCCTCGATATCGTTTCGATGCTCATGTCGTGCCCGGCTCGCGCCGAGCAGTATGCGCCCTTGCCGTCGCGGCGCAAGCGGGTTCGTGCGGATAGGCACGCGGGCCGTCATCAGAACTGGTAGCCGACGCTCGCGTAATAGCCCCAGCCGTTCGAGCAGTTCTGGAACGGGCCGTCGCCGAAGTTCAGCTCGGTGCCGGCCCACTGGCCGCCATGGTGGAAATAGCGGGCCGCGGTCCAGAAACGCCAGTGCTTGAACGAGTAGATCAGCACGTTGGTCGACACGAAGGCGGTATCGGTACGCGTGTTGTCGCCGGTTTCCTCGCGCAGCTTCGAGCCGAAGTCGTAGTTGAAGAAGCCGACGTAGAGCAGGTTGCCGCCATGGAACGTGCCCAGCGGCAGGATGTACTTCATCTGCGCGCGATAACCGTCCCAGCTGTTCTGGTTCGCGGCGCCGTAGTTCTCCCACTGGCGATGCAGGTAGAGATTCGCGGAGAGCATCAGCGGCGTATGCGTGTCGATATCGGTGCCGATGCCCGCATACAGCGTGTTCTGCCGGCCGGGCGTGTTGTGCCCCTGGTCGTAGATCCAGTCGAAGGCCACGTACCATTCCTTGAACGGCCCGATGGCGAGCGACTTGCCGAGCAGGTGGTCGATCGAGACGCGCGGCTCCTGCTCGCTGAACACCGGCGAACCCTTGTTGGTGAAGCCGCCGTCGTAGCCGTTGCCGACCCCGAGCACGCGCGGCACGTCCACGTAGCCGTAGAGATCGAACGGCCCCTTGCGGCCGAAATACTCGTACTCGAGATAGAGGTCGTTGGTCCGGTGCGGGCCGAAGCGGATGTTCTTCGAACCGATCAGCCCGATGCTCTGGTGGAACCAGTCCGACAGATAGGGCGAAGGCGGCGCCACCGTCGCCGCGGGCGCCGCGGGAGCCACCACATCGCTCTCGGCCAGCATCGTCGCGCCGGCCGGCTGCTCGGCCATGGCCGAGGTGGACGCCAGGGCCGCCATCACCGCCACGCCTGCCGCCAACACGGCCAGCCAGGCTGCCGCCGGCCGTTTTTTTGTTTTCTTTTTCTTATTCTGTATTCCTGCATGCATACAGGTGACTCCGCTCTCTCAGGTTCTTGGTATCGGGTTCCCGGCCGATCGATGTCGGGCTCGGGTCGCGGGCCGGCGCGCTGCCCTATATTCGCGCGCGCCGCCTGCTTCGGGTGCGTCCTTGCTTCGAGATCGCCCACCTGCCGGCTTGCGGCTGCCGGTCCTGCCGGGCGGGCAGACTCATGCAGGATCCGTGCCATATGTTGACCGATCGGACAGATCGAACGCCGGTGTCTCCAACCGGCGGCGCGCAGTATAAACCAATGGGCCGGCGCGTAAACCAAAGCGCAAGAATCTGGCGGCGGAAGCCGGAAACGTCGTGCCGAAAGCCTCGATCGCTCAGCCTTCGCGCTCGACCGGCTGCGGCTCGCGCAGCCGGTTCGCGATCCGCGTGGCCTCGTAGTAGGCCGGATTCGGCGGACGCTTCAGGTAGCGGCCCGCGCCGCGCACGGCACGCAGTTCGCCGTCGGCCCAGGCCAGCGCGCCGCGCGTGAAGGTATGCGTGGCCAGGCCCCGCACCGTCATGCCCTCGAACACGTTGAAGTCGACCTGCTGGTGATGCGTCTTCACCGAGATGGTCTTGGTCGCGGCCGGGTCCCAGACCACCAGGTCGGCATCGGCGCCCACCTGCACGGCACCCTTGCGCGGATACAGGTTGAAGATCTGCGCGGCATTGGTCGAGGTGATGCGCACGAATTCGTTCGGCGTGAGGCGCCCCTGGTTGACGCCGTGATGCCAGAGCACCGCCATGCGATCCTCCACGCCGCCGCAACCGTTCGGGATGCGCGTGAAGTCCTCGCGGCCCATCGCCTTCTGCGAGGCGCAGAACACGCAGTGATCGGTCGCCGTGGTATGCAGCTGCCCGGCCTGCAGCGCGCGCCACAACGCGTCGCGGTGCTCGGCGGAACGGAACGGCGGGCTCATCACGTGGGCCGCCGCGCGATTCCAGTCCGGATCGCGATACACCGCCTCGTCGATCACGAGATGACCGGGCAGCACTTCGCCGAACACGCGCAGGCCCTCGTTGCGGGCACGCGCGATCGCGTCGACCGCGTCCTTGGCCGAGACGTGGACGATGTAGACCGGCACGCCCAGCACCTGCGCGATGCGAATCGCGCGATTGGCCGCCTCGCCCTCCACCTCGGGCGGACGCGACAGCGGATGCGCCTCGGGCCCGGTGATGCCGCGCGCGAGCAGCGCGCGCTGCAACTGGAACACCAGCTCGCCGTTCTCGGCATGCACGGTCGGCAGCGCACCGAGTTCGAGCGAACGCGCGAAGCTGTTCACCAGGATCTCGTCGTCGGCCATGATCGCGTTCTTGTAGGCCATGAAGTGCTTGAAGCTGGACACGCCGTGCTCGTTCACCAGGGTACCCATGTCGCGATGCACGGATTCGTCCCACCAGGTCACAGCCACGTGGAAGCCGTAGTCGGCGGCGGACTTTTCCGCCCAGCCGCGCCAGGTGTGGAAGGCCTCCATCAGCGACTGGCGCGGGCTCGGGATCACGAAGTCGATGATGCTGGTGGTGCCGCCCGACAGGCCCGCCGCGGTACCGCTGTAGAAATCGTCGCTGGCGGTGGTGCCCATGAAGGGCAACTCCATGTGCGTGTGCGGATCGATGCCGCCGGGCATCACATACTGGCCGTGCGCATCGACGATCTCGGCGCCGGCCGGCGCCTCGATCCGCTCGGCGATCTGCAGGATCGTGCCGCCATCCTGCGGGTCGGCGCACAGCACGTCGGCGCGGTAGCTGCGCTCGGCATCGACCACGGTACCGCCACGAATCAGGGTTGTCATCGCAATGCCTCCTCGTTATCTGAATGAACTGGAACGAGCTGGATCGGGCGACGCGCTCAGGCGCTCGCCACCTGCGCGCGCCGGCTCGCGCCGAGCTTCATCCAGCTGCCATAGACCAGGGACGCCAGCACCAGGCCGACGAACCACGCATAGGTATAAAGCGTGTTGAAGAACGCCGGCACGTTCGGGAACGCGGCCGGAAACGCGACGTGCAGGAAACCGGGCAGGTTCGGCAGCACGCCGGCGGCCAGCGCCACCAGCGCCGCCGGGTTCCAGCCCCGCACGTAGCTGAACGGCCCCGCCGCGTCGAACAGCGCGCGCGCGTCGAGCCGCGTGCCGCGGATCAGGAAGTAGTCGACCATCAGGATCCCCGCGACCGGGCCCAGCAGGGCCGAATAACCGACCAGCCAGGTGAAGATGTAGCCATCGGTGGTGGCGAGGATCTTCCACGGCATCATCAGGATCGCGATGGTGGCGGTGATCATGCCGCCCGCGCGATACGAGATGCCCTTCGGCCACAGGCTGGAGAAATCGTAGGCGGGCCCCACCAGGTTGGCCGCGAGGTTGCAGCACATGGTGTCGAGCGTGAGGATCACCAGCGCGATGCCCACGCCGATGCCGGTCATGCGGCTCGCCAGGTCGATAGGATCCCAGATGGTCTTGCCGTAGATCACCACGGTGGCCGAGGTCACCACCACCGAGACCACCGACAGCAGCGCCATCGGCACCGGCAGGCCGATCGACTGCCCGATCACCTGGTCGCGCTGGCTGCGCGCGAAGCGGGTGAAATCGGGGATGTTGAGCGCGAGCGTGGCCCAGAAGCCGACCATCGCGGTCAGCCCCGGCCAGAAGGTGGCCCAGAAGCGCCCGGCCTTGGCGCCGCCGGCCGCGAACTGCGAAGGCGTGGACAGCATCGAGCCCACCCCGCCCGCCTTCGAGGTCGCCCACCAGACCAGGGCCGCGCACATCAGCACCTTGACCGGCGCGGACCAGCTCTCGAGCCAGCGGATCGAATCGGTGCCGTGCAGGATGAAATAGAGCTGCAGCGCCCAGAACGCCAGGAAGCAGGCCAGTTGCCCGACCGAGATGTCGACCAGCGGCAGCGCCGCGCCATGCAGCGCATTGCCGGTCAGGATGTTGAGCAGCGTGTAGATCGCGCTGCCGCCGAGCCAGGTCTGTATTCCGTACCAGCCGCAGGCGACGATGGCGCGCAGCAGCGCGGGCAGCTTGGCGCCCTGGGTGCCGAACGAACTGCGCACCAGCACCGCGTAGGGGATGCCGTGCCTGGCGCCGGCATGGCCGATCAGCAGCATCGGCACCAGCACGATCAGGTTGCCGAGCAGGACCGTCAGCACCGCCTGCCACGGCGACATGCCCTGCTCGGTCAGCCCCGCCGCCAGCATGTAGGAGGCGATGTTCATCACCATCCCGACCCATAGCGCCGCGAAGTGATACCAGCGCCAACTGCGCTGCGCGGCCGTGGTCGGCGCCAGGTCCTCGTTGTAGAGACTGCCGCCGGCCACGGCCGGTCCTGCCTCGCCGGCCAGGCCGGCGGACTGCGCTGTGAGCTTCATCGAATCGACTCCACGGAATCGCTCGCGCCGTCCCGGCAAGGCCCGGGCCGCGGCGTGAACCGTTCGCTGGCGGCGCGCGAGAGGCCTGCCCTCGCGTGCCGGACGCCGGTCAGGCTGCCTTCACGTGCGGCTCGGCGGGTGCCGTGGACGCCGCGCCGGCATCCACGCGCGCCGGATTGTTCGGGTGCGTGGTCCAGTTCGCGTAATCGCCGGCGTCGACGCGCTCCATCGTGATGCATTGCTCGACCGGACAGACATGCATGCATAAATTGCACCCGACGCACTCGGCGTCGATCACCTCGAAGTGACGCTGCCCGTCCTTCTCGCGCGTGATCGCCTGGTGCGAGGTGTCCTCGCAGGCGATATGGCAGAGCCCGCACTGGATGCAGCGGTCCTGGTCGATGCGCGCCTTGATGTCGTACTTGAGGTTCAGGTACTTCCAGTCGGTCACGTTCGGCACCGCGCGCCCGCGCACATCCTCGAGCGTGGCGTAGCCCTTCTCGTCCATCCAGTTCGACAGCCCGTCGGCCAGGTCCGAGACGATCCGGAATCCGTAATGCATCGCCGCCGTGCAGACCTGCACGCTGCCGGCGCCGAGCACGATGAACTCGGCCGCGTCGCGCCAGGTGGAAATGCCGCCGATGCCCGAGATCGGCAGGTTCGGCGTTTGCGGATCGCGCGCGATCTCGGCCACCATGTTCAGCGCGATCGGCTTCACGGCCGGGCCGCAGTAGCCGCCGTGGGTGCCCTTGCCGTCGACGGTCGGCATCGGCGCCATCTGGTCCAGGTCGACGGCGACGATCGAGTTGATGGTGTTGATCAGCGACACGCCATCGGCGCCGCCCTTCCAGGCCGCGCGCGAGCCCATGCGGATGTCGCTGATGTTGGGGGTGAGCTTCACCAGGCAAGGCAGCCTGGTGCCCTCCTTCACCCAGCGCGTGACCATCTCGACGTATTCGGGCACCTGGCCGACCGCCGCGCCCATGCCGCGCTCGCTCATGCCGTGCGGGCAGCCGAAGTTCAGCTCGACCGCGTCGGCGCCGGTATCCTCGATGCGCGGCAGGATCCATTTCCAGTCCTGCTCGTTGCAGGGCACCATCAGCGAGACGATCAGCGCGCGATCCGGCCAGTCGCGCTTGACCTGGGCGATCTCGCGCAGGTTCACCTCCAGCGGACGATCGGTGATCAGCTCGATGTTGTTGAGCCCGGCGATGCGCTGGCCGTTCCATTGCACGGCGCCGTAGCGCGAGCTGACGTTGACGACGTGCGGGTCCAGCCCGAGCGTCTTCCAGACCACGCCGCCCCAGCCGGCCTCGAACGCGCGATTGACGTTGTAGGCCTTGTCGGTGGGCGGCGCGGAGGCGAGCCAGAAGGGATTGGGCGAGGTGATGCCGGCGATGTTGCAGCGAAGATCGGCCATGTTCGGCTCCGTGAAGGTGGGGTTCTGGTCGTATGCGTGGCTGGGGCGTGGCCGGCGGTTCAGGCGGCCTTGGCGTCGCGTCGCGCGAGCGTCGCGTCGATCGCGGCGGCCGCGCGCTTGCCGTCCTCCACCGCCTGCACCGTGAGGTCGATGCCTTCGGTGGCCGCGCAATCGCCGCCGGCCCACACATCGGGCAGCGCCGTGCGTCCCTCGGCGTCGACGGCGATGCGCGTGCCGTCCGCCGTCAGCAAGCCGGCTTCCACGCCGGCCGGCAGCAGCGTCTGGCCGATCGCCTTCAGCACCATGTCCGCCTCGATCAGGCAGCGCTCGCCCGAGGCCGTCTCGAACTCGACGCCGCTGACCCGCCCGCCCTCGCCCGCGATGCGCAGCGGCCTGGCATGCGTGAGCAGGCTCACGCCGCTCTTCTGCGCGAACTCGCGTTCGGCCCAGGTCGCGCTCATCGATTCCACGCCGCGCCGATAGACCATCGTCACGCGCTCGGCGCCGAGCTTGCGGCTCTGCACGGCCGCGTCGATGGCGGTATTGCCGCCGCCGATCACCACCACGCGCCGACCCACCGGCACCTGCTCCAGCGCCTCGGCCTGCCGCAGCCCCTCGATGAAATCGACCGCGTCCATCACGCCGGCCAGCGCCTCCCCCTCGATTCCGAGCGCGCGCACGCCGCCCAGGCCGATCGCGAGGAACACCGCGTCGTGCTGCTCGCGCAGCGCCTCGAGCGTCAGCTCGCGGCCGAGCGCCAGGCCCGTGCGCACGGTGATGCCGCCCACCGACAGCAGCCACTCGACTTCGCGCTGGGCGAAATCGTCGACGGTCTTGTAGGCGGCGATGCCGTATTCGTTGAGGCCGCCGGCCTTCGGGCGCGCGTCGAACAGCGTGACGCGATGCCCGGCCAGCGCGAGCCGGTGCGCGCAGGCCAGCCCGGCCGGCCCGGCGCCGACCACGGCCACCTGGCGGCCCGTATCGGGCGCGCGCCGGAAGGTCACCGCGCCGGTCTCCATCGCCCAGTCGGTGGCGTGCCGCTGCAGCGCGCCGATCGCGACCGGCTGGCTGTCCTGATGGTTGCGCACGCAAGCGCCTTCGCAGAGGATCTCGGTCGGGCAAACCCTTGCGCACATCCCGCCGAGCGGGTTGGCCGACAGGATGTCGACGGCCGCGCCTTTCAGGTTGCCGTGGCCGATCTTGCGGATGAAGCTCGGGATGTCGATCCCGGTCGGACAGGCCTGCACACAGGGCGCGTCATAGCAGTAATGGCAGCGGCTCGCGGCGGCGGCCGCCGCGGTGGGATCGAGCAGCGGCGCGATATCGGAGAATTCGCAGGACAGTTGCGTGGACGACAGGCGATGCGCGGCGATATCGCCGGCTGGCTGGGTGCTCATACGCGTTCCTTCGATGGATTTGGGGACGACACCGTCCCTGCCGGCTGCGCGGGCGCAGTCGGGGGCGGTTGTTTTTCGAACGTTTCAGGCTTGGGGCGAGCGGGCGAGCGGGCGATGGCGGGCCCGCCGGCCGACTTAGGGCGGGTGCTTCATGAGACGGGCTCGCAGGCGCGCGACAGCATGGCGTGCAGCAGCACGTTCGCGCCGGCCTCGATCCACTCGGGCGTCGCGTCCTCGATCTCGTTGTGGCTGATGCCGTCGACGCAGGGCACGAACACCATCGAGGTGGGTGCCACCTGCGCCAGGTAGCAGGCGTCGTGGCCCGCGCCCGAGACGATCTCGCGATGCGGGTAGCCGAAGCGCTCGGCCGCCTCGCGCACGGCCTGCACGCAGGCGGCATCGAAGGCCACCGGCTTGTAGTAGAAGATCTGCTCGAGCGCGGTGTCGAGCCCGATGCCCGCGCTGATGCGCGCCACGCCCTCGCGCAACGCGGCGTCCATCTTGGCGAGCACGGCATCGTCGGGATGCCGGAAGTCGACGGTGAAGAACACGCGGCCGGGAATCACGTTGCGCGAGTTCGGGTACACCTGCATCATGCCGACCGTGGCGCAGCCGAAGGGCGCGTGATCGAGCCCGATCCGGTTCACCAGGTCCACCACGCGCGCCGCGCCCAGCAGCGCGTCGCGCCGGCGCGGCATCGGCGTGGGCCCCGCATGCGCCTCCTGGCCGGTCAGCGTGATCTCGTACCAGCGCTGCCCCTGCGCATCGGTGACGATGCCGATGGTCTTGTGCTCGGCCTCCAGGATCGGCCCCTGCTCGATATGCAGCTCGAAGGCGGCATGCAAGGGCCGGCCGCCGCAAGGCAGCTCGCCCGCGTAGCCGATCCGCTCCAGTTCCTCGCCGATCGTGCGGCCGTCCACGTCCTTGCGCGACAGCCCGTATTCGAGCGAGAACACCCCGGCGAACACGCCCGAGGCAACCATCGCCGGCGCGAAGCGCGAGCCCTCCTCGTTGGTCCAGATCACCACCTCGATCGGGTGCTCGGTCTCGATGCCGTGGTCGTTGAGCGACCGGATCACCTCCAGGCCGCCCAGCACGCCGTAGATGCCGTCGAAGCGCCCGCCGGTGGGCTGCGAATCGGCATGCGAGCCGGTCACCACCGGCGCCGCATCGCGCTGGCGCCCTTCGCGACGCATGAACACGTTGCCCATCCGGTCGACGCCGATGCTGCAACCCGCCGCCCTCGCCCATTCGACGATCAGGTCGCGGCCCTGCTTGTCGAGGTCGGTCAGCGCCAGGCGGCAGACGCCGCCCTTGGGCGTCGCGCCGATCTTCGCCATCGTCATCAGGCTCTCCCACAGGCGCCGGCCGTCGACCTGGAGCATCGGGTCGTGGCCTGCCCGCTTCACTGCTTCCGATATTGCGTTCACTCGTATCTCTCCCAGGGGATCTGTCACGCCGCCTGCTTCGGTCGCCGCCGGTGCATGCCCGGTCCATCAAGGGGCATCGCCGCATGCGCACGGTGCATGTTCTCGTCATGGCTCGGATCGCGATCGACGCGGGAGGGCATCGCTTTCGCCGCTCGTCGAATCTTGTCCGATCGGACAGGTTTTAAGTCGAAAATATTGGCAAATCAACTACTTTCTTTTCGACGGATACAGAGCGAGAAGCGTGCCACTGCACTGCAGCAGCGATCGCGAGGCCGCCACGAGCCAGGCGTGCCAGGCGCCTGCCGAGCAGCTAGAATGACGCGCAACGCGGCATCCGCGCCGCGCGAGGCCCTGGATGAAACATGACGAAGCAGTAGCCGGCGTGCCGGCAGACGAGGAGACGGCCGCCCCTTTGCGGCGGCGCAAGGCACACATTCGCGAGTCGAACGAAGCGCAATTGCTGGCCTGCGCGGAGGCGGTGTTCGCGGAACGCGGGCTCGACGGCGCCAGCACCGCGCTGATCGCCGAACGCGCCGGGGTGCCGAAGGCCAACCTGCATTACTACTTCCCGACCAAGCTGGCGCTGTACCGCCGCGTGCTCGAGGACCTGTTCGACGACTGGCACCAGGCGGCCGGCGCCTTCGAGGGCGGCGACGATCCGGTGGAGGCGATCGGCGGCTACGTGCGCGCCAAGATGGAGCTGTCGCGGCGGCGCCCGCTCGGCTCGAAGGTCTGGGCCAACGAGATCATCCGCGGCGCGGAGCACATGCAGGACATCCTCGCGCAACGCGTGAAGCCCTGGTTCGATACGCGCGCCAAGGCGATCGACGACTGGATCGCGCGCGGGCTGCTGGCGCCGGTCGATGCGCATGCCCTGCTCTACCTGATCTGGGCGACCACCCAGCACTACGCCGATTTCGACGCGCAGATCCAGGCGCTCAGCGGCAAGCGCGCGCTTACGAAAAAAGCCTTCGAGACCAAGACCGAGCAGGTCGTGCAACTGGTGCTGCGCGCCTGCGGCGCGGTATCGCCGGAACGCGCCGGGCGGAAGTAAGGATTCCTGTATCACCCATCGTCGAGACGGCATTGGAGGCCGCCTCGACGATGCGCGTGCGCGAACGCCGGCTGCGGCCATGCGATCCCGAGCCGACTCATGATCGGACGCCCGATCGGAAAGCAAAACGAATGCGGACAAAAATAATAACGAAAGACATTCGCCATCTCCCCATCACACATCGCTACCGACTGACCTGTCCAGTGACATTCAGATGACGAAACGCGCTGTCATCGCTCGTAAAAAACGTTTTCACGCAGTTGAAATTTTGCAATTCTAAAATCCGGTTCCAGCAACAATCGGTGAGTCGCCGCGGGTTCTCGTCCAGGGAATGAACGGCCGCTCGTGCACCGGAAGTTGCTGGCAGCCGCAGTAAACAATTCGTTATGCGAATCAGTGCAGCGACGAAGAACCCACCAGGCCAAACCACACGAGGCAGCGGGATCGACAGGAAAATCCAGATTTTCCGGCGCGCTCGATGAGGCTTGTTTCTCACCTCCAAGAATTGAAAGAAAACGGATGAAAGCTCACAAGATCACGGCCGCCCTCATGGCGATGGGCGCGTTCGCAGGGGTTGCACACGCACAGAGCAGCGTCACGCTGTACGGCATCGCCGACGCCGGCTTCCTGTACAACAACAACGTGAAGGGTGCCAAGCAGTACGCCCTGTCGAGCGCCACCTCGTCGCGCTGGGGCCTGCTCGGCTCCGAGGACCTGGGCGGCGGCGTGCGGGCCATCTTCGATCTCGAGAACGGCTACACGATCGGTACCGGCTCACTGAGCCAGGGCGGCCTCGAGTTCGGCCGCAAGGCCTTCGTCGGCCTGGCCAGCAGCCACTGGGGCACGCTCACGCTCGGCCGCCAGTACTCGGCCAGCAACGACGCCACCGCGAACTTCGCATCGGGCGCGGACTGGGCGGCATCGGGCCTGGGCTTCGGCACGCGCGCGGCCGACGTCGACAACGTCGATACCTCGAACCGCGTGCAGAACGCGATCAAGTACACCAGCCCCAGCATCCAGGGCATCACGGTCGGCCTGCTGTACAGCCTGGGCGGCCAGGCCGGCCACGCCACGCAGAACGAGGTGCTCGACGCCGGCGTCGCCTACTCGAACGGCCCGGTCAAGCTCGGCGCGAGCTACATGTACACGAAGGACCCGTACTACGCGACCTTCGGCGATCAGGGCAACTCGTCCTCGCCGTCCTCGTCGGCCACCGGCGCGAACAACAACATGCCGAGCCGCATCTTCGGCGGCTACGCCTCGGCCGGCTCGCAGCAGATCATCACGGCCGGCGGCTCGTACGCCTTCGGCCCGGCCACCGTCGCGGTGCTGTACTCGAACACGCAGTTCCAGAACCTCGGCACGGTCAACGCGGTCGGCAGCTTCGGCACCAAGTACAACGGCGGCACGGCCACCTTCAACTCCGGGGAAGTGAACCTGAAGTACCTGCTGACGCCGGCGCTGACGCTGGCGGGCGCCTACATCTACACGCACAACAGCGGCGCGGACGGCGTGGGCAGCGCGCATTACAACCAGTTCAACCTCGGCACCATCTACTCGCTGTCCAAGCGCACCTCGCTGTACGCGATCGGCTTCTACGAAGCCGCGTCCGGCACGGACTCGACGGGTGCCAAGGCGGTCGCGAACTTCAGCGGCTCGACGGTCTCGGCGACGCCGCACGCGGTGGCCGCCATCGTCGGCATGACGCACAAGTTCTGAGCATCACGACAATCCGAGCGTCTCCGGGGTCGATCCGCCCCGGACGCCTTTTCGACCGGTCTCTCACGAGACCGGTTTTTTTTCGCCCGATTCGAGACCGGTCTGTCCAGGCGCAGGTCCGGCCGCCGAACCGGATCAGGGGCGAAGAATGGCGTCCAGACTGGTCGCGACCTCGATCAGATACGTGCCCTCCGATGCCAGCCCTCTCGCGATCGCCTCGTCGACCTCGTCGATCCTTGTCACGCGCTCCGCGGCGGCACCGAATCCCCGTGCAAGCGCCAGGAAGTCGGGATTGAACAAGCTCGTTCCGACATGGCGTCCAGGATATTTTCGGTGCTGATGCAGGCGAATCGATCCGTAGCAGTGATTGTTCGACAGAATGAACAGGATCGGCAGGTTTCGCTCGACGGCGGCAATCATCTCCGGCCCGGTCATGAGGAATCCGCCGTCCCCGACGAGGCAGACCGTTTTCCTGCCTGGTCTGCGCAACTGCGTGGCGATCGCGGCCGACGTTCCATATCCCATGGCTCCGCATTGTGACGCCATGAGGATCTGCGGCGCGGTGAACGGGAAGTGCCGGTAGACAGGTGCCGCGAACATGCCGGTGTCGAGACAGATCGCGATATCGGCCGGTGCCTGCGCCGCCAGGGAGCGCACCACCTCGGAGAATGGCACGCCGTCGCTGACCTCGTGTTCCGGCCAGGCGGCGTATCGCTCGAAGATCGAGCGCAGCTTTCCCGCCCATGCACGGCGATCGGCATGGCTGCCCGGCTCACGGATCAAGGCCTCGGCCAGCGCCACGGGATCGCACACCACGCCAAGATCCGGTTGCGTGTTCAAGCCCACGATGTGATCGTCGGGCCAGCAGTGAATCAGGGTTTGCCGGGGAGCGGGATGGCAGGGAAACGTGTAACCCTGACTCGTGATGTCGCCGAGCCGCGTACCCAGGGCGAAGATCAGGTCGCTGCCCTGGAATGCCTCGATCTGATCGGCGGGATTGACCAGGCCCAGATCGCCGACGTAGAGCGAATCCCGGTTCGGAAAGATGTCGTGGTGGCGGAACGACACCGCCACGGGGATGTCGTAGGCGTGCGCCAGGGCCGACAGCGCCTCGCGCCCGGCATCCGAGGCCATCGCGCCGCCCGCGATGATGAGCGGCCGCTCGGCGCCGGCGAGCAGGGTCCGGATCCGCTCGACGCTTGCCGCCTCCGGGACGGTTCGTGCATGGCTCACCGCCTGCCAGCCATGCAGCTCGACCGGCTGTTGCTGCACGTCCTCCGGGACCACGAGCACGACCGGGCCCGGCGTGCCGCTGGCTGCGATACGAATCGCCTTGAACGCGGCCGCTTCGAGTTGATTCGGGTCCGTGACCTCGACAACCCATTTCGCCATCGAGCCGAACATCTTCTGGTAGTCGATTTCCTGAAACCCTTCCTTGCGCAGGTCGGCTTTCGGAACCTGTCCGACCACCAGGACGAGGGGCACGGCGTCCTGCTGCGCGGTGTGAACGCCGATCGCGGCATTCGTCGCGCCCGGGCCCCGGCTCACCATGACGACGCCAGGGCGCCCGGTCAGGCGTGCGTCGGCGCATGCCATGAAGGCCGCTCCGCCCTCGTGCCGACAGGTCACGACATCGAGCTCCGGAAAGTCTCCCAAGGCGTCGAGAATCCCGAGGTAGCTTTCTCCAGGGACCAGGAACACGCGATCGATACCGTTCCGGACGAAGGTGGACAGCAGGGCGTGAGATGAAGTGTTCGTACTGCCTGGGCTCATTTGATGCCTCGAAGGTAAGCAAGGAATGAAGAAATTCGTGCCGTGGTTTCGGCCGTCGGTGCAACTCATGGGGACGATGCCCCCGTCCGGCGTGCCGTCGCCGGCACGTCCCGGCGCCGCGCGAACAGCCGCCGTGCGAGATCGAAGGCCACCAGGTTGCCGCCCGCCACGAGCGCCAGCCCGAGCACCGAGAGCGGCGACCAGCGATAGCCCTCGAAGATCGTCGAGGCTCCCAGCGCAACGAACGGGAACAGCACCGTGCAGTAGGCCGCGCGCTCGGGCCCGATCCGGCCCACCAGTACGAGATAGGACGTGCAGGCGATCACGGAACCCGGCACGGCCAGGTAAAAAAGCGCGCCGAGATAGCGCGGCGTGGGCTCGAACACGAGCGGGTATCCCGCCACGGCCGCGCCGATGGTCAGCACCGATGCGCCGATCAGCATCGCCCAGCCATTGGTGGCGAGCGGATGCAAGCCCATCGTCTGCATCCGGCTCGACAGCAGGTTGCCCGTGGAGAAGCACAGCGTGCCTGCCAGGGCGATCGCCAGGCCGCGCCAGGTGGCCGCGTCGTCGAGATGGCCGGCCATCTGCTGGTAGAACAGGCAGGCGATACCCGACAGTCCCAGCAAGGCGCCGACGATCGCGCTGGCCTGCAGCGGCCGGCCGAGGAAAATTCGTCCGTTGACGGCGTTCAACAGCGGCGCGATCGAGAACACCACCGCAATCAGTCCGCTCGGCACCACCTGTTCCGCGTAGTAGTAGCAAAGAAAGTTCAGACAGAACATGGCGATGCCCTGCGCGGCGATAAAACGCCAGGCGTCGCGAGGCGGCGCGATCGGCCGGCGCATGATGCGCAGCAGTGCAAACAGCACGGCGGCGGCAATCCAGAAGCGCCAGGCGACCGAGACCGGCGGCGGCGCGATGTCGAGTTGCCATTTGATCGCGATCCAGGTGGTGCCCCAGATCAGCACGGTCAGCCCATAGAGCAGGAGATTCATAGCCAAGGTCGGTAAGGGTTGGAATGGCGGGTATCGATCCTTCCCGCGCCCCCACTGTGATTGCCGACACGGCGGCCCATCTGTCTGAAATTGCGGTCTTTACGCGGCGGGCACGCTCGTCTCGCACACGCGCCCGCTCGCGCGCCTATACTGCGCGATATGAAATCCGCCCCTGCCCTTGCCCCGATCCTGGCAACGCCTCCCCGTTCCTCCGCCGAACTGGCCGGCGGGACGGACCTGCCGTTCGGCCTGCAATCGGTATGCCGCACGCTCGCCGGCACCGACGCGCAACTGCAGCGCTTCGCCTGGCTTGGCGATCACCTGGCGATCGCGGAATGGGTACATGAAGTGGACGTGGCCGAGACCGTTTACGAACGGCCCGGCCATCACACGCTGTCGTGCTACTTCACGGGAGGCGAGCGCACCGAGCGCCACAAGGTGCCCGGCTATGGCGGCCCCAGCCGCCTGTGCACCCTGCCCGGCGATCACGAATCGCGCTGGCTGGTGCGTGGAAACATGCGCTTCATGCATCTCTACTTCCTACCCGAGCATTTCACCCAACGCGCCGTGAGCGAACTCGATCGGGAACCCCGGGAGCTGATCCTGGCCGATCGCACCTATTTCGAGGACCCGCGCGTGGTCGTACTCTGCCGCGATCTGCTGCTCGAATCCTGGGATGACGTGGACGGGCGGTTGCGTGCCAATCAAACGGTGCACGCCGTGCTGAGCCGGCTGTTGCGCGGACAGAGCCAGGTGCGTACCGGTCTGGCTCGCATCGGTGGGTTGTCGCCGACGGTGCGCCGCCGCGTGCGCGACTACATCGACGCCATGCTCGATCAGCCGATCACGCTCGGTGAACTGGCCGCGCTCGCCACGCTGTCCGAGTATCACTTCGCACGGATGTTCCATGTCTCGTTCGGCTTGCCGCCCCATGCCTGGGTCGCGGAACAACGACTCGCACGGGCCCGTGCCTTGCTGCGCATCGATGCGCTGCCGCTCACGCTGGTGGCCGCACGTTGCGGCTACGCCAACGTCAACCACTTCAACCAGCGCTTTCGCAAGGCTCACGGCGTGGCGCCCACGGTGTTCCGCAAGGCAATGCTCGGCGCCTGAGCAGGAAGACGATGCGGTACCCGCGCCGCAACACCAGCAGGCCACCAGGGCGAATCAGTTCCACCGGGAAATCGGCTTGCCTTGCTTGTCCTTGAACTTCCCCAGCATCAGCATCGCCAGGTCGATCACCGACCAGACGCCCAATCCGCCATACGTCAGGAGCATGAGGATGCCGGTTTTGTTCCTGCCGAGATAAAAGCGGTGTACGCCGAATGGACCGAGAAAGAAGCAGAGAAGAACCAGCGTCAGAAGTTTTTTTTCGGAGTTCATGAAACAGTACCCAATATCGAGTGGGAAGAATGGAGAGGATCGAACAGACCGATCGCCCCACTCATCAACACTGCCTCATGGCCACCGACAAACATGAACTAAGGAAAACTATGTAATTTTGTCCATGATGCGCCAGACCACGCCAACCCGAAATGGGTCGAGGACGGAATGGTTTGGCAATGTGCGTGCATCAACGTAAACGCGGATGCGAAGATTTTTATTCCGGGTTTCTTGAAGCGGAGGGTCGGCGAACCTGGGCGAGAAGTGCGAGACATTCTTCCGAGGAAACCCGCGGCGTATTCGTCGTGCCCTCCCTCACTCGAAGGCGAGCCCGCCACGGACCTGCCAGGGCGCGCGGTGCGCAAACCTCATCGCAACGCGGCATTGCAAGCCGGGCGAACAGGAATATTCGCCCCAGCCGGTTTCCAGCGGCACGACGCTGATCTTAATCCCTACGCCGCCTCTTTCGCCTGCGCCTGGCCTCCGCGGTGCCAGACCGATCGTGACGCCATATGCTAGTCGCGCCCCCCCGTTTTCCGGGCACTGGCTCATTCGATGACAGGCCGCCTCCAGCGCCACCTTCTGCCTGTCTCGTCAACCGCTTCGCCAGTTCAGAACATATGCCGCACGCCCGCCATCACACCGAGCTGGCCTTGCCCCGGCGACGGCGTGGTGCCGCCGCCACCGGCACTGACGCTGAAGGCCGCGTGCGCGCTATTGGCGAGGTAGGCACCCTGGAGATAGACGGCGGTCTGCTTCGACAGGAAGTAGGTGCCGCGCAGCACGCTCAGCGTCGCGCGCGCATCCTGGCCCGAGACGTCGACGCGATAGACGCCGCCATCCACCAGGAAGGCGGGCGTGACGTAGTAGTTGGCGGTGAGATAGAACAGGTTGGAGTGCAGGTTCGGGCCGCTCGACGCGCCGGTGTCGACCCAGCGGCCGATCCAGCCGCCGCCGATCTTGATGCCGTAGACGCTCAGATAACCATTGAGCTGGGCGCGATCGTCCCGGTCCCCGTTGGCGCCCAGCGATACCGGCTTGACGCCGTCGAAGAAACTGGCGGCCGCGTTGGTGCCGCCGCGCTGCTCCTCGTAGGACGCAGCCGCGCCGAAGCCGTTCGCATCGTACTTGAGCATGGCCGACCAGAGCCGGCATTGGGTCGCATCGCCGGGCACCTGCCCCGCGCAGGTACCCTGGCCCGGCGAGTTGCCGGTGCCGGCCGAATCCCTTCCGAACGAATACATCGCGCCGAGCGTCAGCCCGCCGAACTTGCCGCGCCAGGCCACCGAATTGTCGGCGCGGCCGTTCGGGATGTAGGCATCGAGCGAGGGCAGCCCATAGATGTTCGGGCCGAGCAGGTCCGCGTCGAGCACCGCGAGATAGGTCATGGTGTACTGGCGGCCGAAGGACAGCGTGCCGTAGGGACTGTCGATGCCCACCCAGCTCTGGCGGCCGAACAGGCGGCCGCCCTGCCCGAGCGTGCCGTTGCCGACGTTGATGCCGCTCTCGAGCCCGAACACCGCCTTGTAGCCGCCGCCGAGATCCTCCGAGCCTCGCAGCCCCCAGCGCGAGGGCAGCTCGCCGGTGATCGCCGGCATTCGGACCACGCCCTTGCCGGCCGAATTGGCATGCGATACATATTCGACGCCCGTATCGAGGATGCCGTACAAGGTCACGCTGCCCTGCGCGAAACCGCTGGTCGCGAAGCCGAGCAAGGCGCCGCCCACGAGATACCGAAATCTCATACTGTCTCCAAACTTTTATAGGGATGTTCCGATTTTCTTTGTATGACTAAGGAATCGTTCTCAATCGGATGGCGTCGATACTAGCGAGGCCATATCCGAGGGTCCAACACCGATTGGGTATCGGTTGATATCTCTCGGGTATATAGGTCCTCGCGGGGCGCATGAAACGCCGTGCCGCCAGAAAAGCGCCGCCTGCAAGCCACGGCTACAGTAGAATGCGGATCACCCCACATCGGGCTCGCCTGCCGCCAGGCAAGGCAAGCGGCCCAGGCTTCGCCCAACTCACTCTTCGACGGCAAGGAAACATGGAGCTACGCCATCTCCGCTATTTCATTGCGGTCGCCGAGGAACGGAGCTTCACGCGCGCGGCGCAACGCCTGCATATCGCGCAGCCGCCGCTGAGCCGGCAGATCCAGCAACTGGAACAGATCCTCGGCGTGCAGTTGTTCGAGCGCAATTCGCGCCCGCTCAAGCTCACGGAAACGGGCGGCTTCCTCTATCAGCACGCGGTGCAGCTTCTCGCGCAGACGGTCGAGCTCGAATCGATGACGCGCCGCGTCGGCAAGATCGAACGAAGCCTGTCGGTCGGCTTCGTCGGCTCGACGCTCTACGGCATGCTGCCGAAGGTGATACGCCGCTATCGCCAGCGTTATGCGGAGGTCGAGCTGAGCCTGCACGAGATGTCGACGATGGACCAGGTCAAGGCCCTGAAGGAAGGCGCGATCGATGTCGGCTTCGGCCGTATCCGCCTCAACGACCCGAGCATCCGCCGCGTGGTGCTGCGCGAGGAGCGCATGATCGCGGCGCTGCCGGTGGGCCATCGGCTGTGCGGGGCGAAGCCGCTGCTGTCGCTGCACGACCTGCTCAACGAAACCCTGATCATCTTCCCGAAGGCGCCGCGCCCGAGTTACGCGGACCAGGTGCTGACCGCCTTCCACGATCGCGCGCTCAAGCCCACCCGCGTGCTGGAGACGCGCGAGCTGCAGGTCGCGCTCGGCCTGGTGGCGGCCGGCGAAGGCGTGTCGATCGTGCCGCGCAGCGTCTATGGCCTGAAGCGCGACGACGTCGAATACAAGGACCTGGACGACGCGAAGCTGGTATCGCCGATCATCATGAGCATGCGCATGCTGGAGGAATCCGAGGATCTCGAGCGCATGCTGCGCCTGATCTACGAGCTGTACGACGAGGAAGGCATGGATTACCTGCCGCCGACGGAACGCGGCGAACCAGGCTCGCGAGGCTGAACGGCAACGACGAACGCGCGGCGGTCTTTCGACGCCGCGTGCACTGCCGCTCAGAACCGTCGCTCAATCCCCGACGCTCAGCCCCCGCCGTTCAACCCGTATCGCCGCCCGCCACCGGCAGTACCGTGCCGGTGATGTAGCTGGCCTCGTCGGAGGCGAGGAACAGGATCGGCGCGATCTGCTCGTCGAGGCTGCCGTAGCGTTTGAAGAAGGTGGAATCGGTCACCTGCCGGACCGCCTCGCCCATCCAGGCCCGCTCCTGCTCGGTGTCGCCGGCGGCATTGCGAGGCACCCGTCTCGGCGGCGCGTCGGTGCCGCCCGGCGCGGTGGCGACCACGCGGATCCCGTGTTCGGCATACTCCATCGCCAGCGACTGGGTCAGCGCGTTGACGCCGCCCTTGGCGGCCGAATACGGCACGCGTCGAATGCCGCGCGTGGCGTTCGACGAGAGATTGACGATGGTGCCGCCGCCGCGCGCGAGCAGATGCGGCAGCACCGCGTGACAGGCGTACAGCGTCGGCATCAGCGAGCGGCGGATCTCGCCGTCGATCTGCGCCGGCTCGAACTCGGCGAACGGCCGCATGCGGATCGCGCCGCCCACCCCGTTGATCAGGATGTCGATGCCGCCGAAGGCCTGCGCGGCGAAGGCCATCGCCGCGTGGGCACCTTCATGGGTTTCCAGGTCCGCGACGAAGCCGGCCGCCTGATCGCGCGGCGCCTGAGCGGCCACCTCGGCCACGAACTCGGCGCGATCGACCAGCAGCACCTTTGCGCCCTCGGCCGCCGCGCGCAAGGCCACGCCTCGCCCGATCCCCTGCGCCGCCCCGGTGACGACGATCACCTTGCCGGAGAACCGTGCCATGCTCATGCCGCCTTCGCGTTGGAATTGGGGGTGAATTTCTCGTAGTGGAAGCTGCGCGGCTTCACACCCGTCTCGTCGAAATACCGGCGCACTGCGTCGACCATCGGCGGCGGCCCGCACAGATAGACGTCGACCTCGCCGTCGTTCAGCGCATCGGCGGGAATATGCTGCGTCACCCAACCCTTGCGCGGATGCGTCGAAGCCGCATCGGCCACCACGGTCGCGAAGCTGAAGTTCGGCAGCCGTGCCGCGTAGGCCTCGATCGCCTCGACCTGGACCAGGTCGAGATCGCGCGTGACGCCGTAGATCAGGTGCACCCGCTGCGTCGGCGCGCTGCGCGCCAGCACCTCCAGCATCGACAGGAAAGGCGCGAGGCCGGTGCCGCCCGCGAGGAACAGCAGCGGCCGCCGCAACTCGCGCAGGTAGAAGCTGCCGAGCGGCCCGTGCATCCGGAGCGTGTCGCCGGGCCGGGCCGCCTCCAGCCAGCGGCTCATCACGCCGCCGGGGATCTTCTTGATCAGGAACGCGAGCCGCGTATCGCCGGGCGCCGAGGAGAACGAATAAGCGCGATGCTGGCCGCTGCCGGGCACCTCGATGTTGACGTACTGGCCCGGCAGGAACACGGGCGCCGACGCATCGGCCTCGAGTTCGAGCACGATGGCCGCGTCCTCGTGCGGCTCCACCTTGCTCACGGTCGCGGCGAAACCGCCTTGCCCCGTCTTGCACACTTGCGACGAGGCCGGCACCGCGATCACGCAATCGCTTTGCGGCACCATCTGGCAGGTCAGCACCAGTCCCTGGTCCTTTTCGTCCTCGCTCAACGCCTCCTCGATGTAGTCGTCGCCGAGTTCGTAGCGGCCGCTTTCCGCGCGGCACTTGCAGGTACCGCACACGCCGTCGGAGCAGTCCATCGGCAGGTTGATCCTGGCGCGGAAGGCGGCGTCGAGCACCTTCTCTCCCGCCTTGCATTCGATGAAGCGGGTCACCCCGTCCTCGAAATTCAATGCGATCCGGTAGTCGGACATGGCCTCTCCTCCTCTTCCCTCGTCGGCGGCGCGACGCGTATCAAACGTGATAGACATCGAGCACCTGCCGGATATAGTCGTTCTTCAGCACGATCTTCTTCGACGAGATCAGCAGCGCGTCGCCGACCCGGCGCAGCGTGACGAACAGCGTGCCGAAGAATTGATCGGTCTCGCGATAACGATGGCTCAGCGTCAGGAAATTGCAGCGCAGGTCCACCTCGTCCTCGCGCTCGGCCAGCACCTCGACATTGGCGAGGTTATGGCTGGTGCGCGGCTCGGGCGTGGACGCGCCGCTGCGCTCGGTCTTGATGCGGAACACGCGATCCTCGAGGCCGCCGCGATCGGCGTAGTACATCAGCGAGATCTGGCTCAGCGGGTCCTCGGTGGGCCGATCGTCGTCGTCCCAGGCCGGCATCCAGTAGGTGACGTCGTCGGTATAGCAGGCGAGCCATTCGTCCCATCGACGATCGTCGAGCAGGCGTGCCTCGCGATACAGCGCGGCGCAGATGGCGTGATGGTCGAAGCTCATGCCCGCACCTCGCCGCGTTCCTGCTCCAGCGCCTCGCGCATCACCTCCACCCAATACTCGTGCTGGCACACGAACAGGCCTTCGTCCTCGCTGCGCGCGCCCGAGATGCGCGGCTTCAGGCCCATGCGCGCCGCGTTCTCGTCGGGGCCGTCGACCCACAGCGGCGCGCCGCGCGACAGGTCGTTCCACATCGCCGTGATGCCGGCATAACCCGACTGGCAGGCGCGAAATTCCTCCAGGTCGTCCGCGGTGCCCATGCCCGAGACGTTGAAGAAATCCTCGTACTGGCGGATGCGCGTGGTGCGATCGGCCTGGCTCTCGCCCTTCGGCGCGAAGCAGAAGATGCTGACCTCGGTGCGGTCCACGTCGAGCGGGCGCACCACTCGGATCTGCGTGCTGAACTGGTCCATCAGGAACACGTTCGGGTAGACGCACAGGTTGCGCGTCTGGTTGACGATGAAGTCGGCGCGAGCCTCGCCCACGCGCGCCTCGATCTCCTCGCGATGCTGGTAGACGGGGCGCACTTCCGGATTCATGGTCTGCGTCCAGAGCAGGATGTGGCCATGCTCGAAGCCATACACGCCGGCCACCGACTTGCTCCAGCCGTTCGCATCGACGGCCTTGGTGCCGTCCTCCTTGCGCCGGCCCATGGTCGCGGCGTAGTTCCAGTGCACGGTGCTGACGTGGTAGCCGTCGCAGCCGTTCTCCATCTGCATCTTCCAGTTGCCTTCGTAGATGTAGGAGGAATTGCCGCGCAGCACCTCCAGGCCGTTCGGCGCCTGGTCGACGATCTGGTCGATGATCACGCGCGCCTCGCCGAGGTAGTCCTCCAGCGGCGCGACATCGGCAGCGAGGCTGCCGAACAGGAAACCGCGGTAGTTCTGGAAACGCGCGACGCGCTTCAAGTCGTGCGAACCCTGGGTGTTGAATTGCACGGGGTACTCGGTGGTCTTCTCGTCCTTCACCTTCAGCAGCTTGCCGGTGTTCGAGAAGGTCCAGCCGTGGAACGGGCAGGTGAAGCTGCCCTTGTTGCCGTGCTTGCGCCGGCACAGCATCGCGCCCTTGTGCGCGCAGGCATTGATCACGGCATGCAGCTCGCCGCTCTTGTCGCGCGTGATCACGATCGGCTGGCGGCCGATCCAGGTGGTGTAGTAGTCGTTGTTCTCCGGCACCTGGCTTTCGTGCGCCAGGTACACCCAGTTGCCCTCGAAGATGTGCTTCATCTCCAGTTCGAACAGGGCCGGGTTAGTGAAGATATCGCGGCGGCAGCGGAACACGCCGGCCTGGCGGTCGTCCTGCACCGCGGTGGACAGCAGCTGATCCAGCTCGCTGGTGTCGAATGTCTTGACGGTCATGGGGTGTCTCCACGTGTATTGGGGAATGACGGCCTCGATGCCTGAAACGGGCGATCGGAGGTGCTTCGTCAATCCGTCATGGAGCGGATTTATAGCGCTCGGCGCAAACCAGCGTCCAATACTTTTGAGCGCCCGTTTTTATACTTACGAGGTATGAGACACGATCGATTTTCGTGAAATTTCGCCTTCATCCATACCTTTCATAATCACTCATCGCCCGCGAAAGCCTTGCTGGAAGGCACCGGCGAAGGCCGGTGCATGGGACGGGCGCGTGTTGTGGAAAAGCCGTCGCCAAGCTCGCGACGAGCGAAAAAAACGGCTGCCCGGCACCGGCTTGGAGGGTTTTCCCCGATGCTTCGGACAGGCCGATCACTCGATCGCGCCGTGCATGGCTCGGCGCCCGCCCGCGCCGCGCCGCGCCGGCTTCCCGATCGGCAAACGCGGAATTCGGACAAGGCCGATTGTCCAAATCGCCCCATATCGATCAAAAGCTTTCTTGGCGTGGCACTGATACGGAGTACAAAGCGAAAAGCACCTGCCATTGTGAACGCATGATGGACGGACTCGGCGCCCGCATGTTCAACAGAAAGCGAGGCCCGATATGAATGCCAGGGAATACATCAGGATCCGAACCGTGATTCCGCGGTTCGCGCTCGCATGCGCGGCCGCCTTGCTGTTGGCGGGATGCGACGCATCGAAGTCCGCGTTGTGCGCGACGACGGCTTTCGATCGAGGCGACGCGCCGTCGGCTGGCAGTCAGCCCGGGCGGGCCGCCCCCCATCACAATGACACCAGCGTCGAGGACCGAGAAAAAGCGTCCGGATTGAATCCGCCCACACCTTCGGCGGAATGAGACTTCACCGACAAAGCAGCCTATCGGCAACTCCGACGATGGCCAAGCGTTTGACGATGAATGGGCCTTGCGAGATGGCGGAAGGCAGCCGGAGTCGAACCGACCCGGGAACGATTGACGTCCCCAACCGGGTTTGAAGCCCGGCCGCACCACCGGATGCGAATGCCTTCCGCGATGAAGAAACGCCGCCGCGCCTAGCCCTGCTGCAGATCCTGCCCGGGCCCGTCGATGCGCAACAGATGGCGGTCGCGATGGAAGCGAGTATACCCAACGCGATCGAAGAATTCGAGGATCTGGATCGCGCGCTTGCGGCCCAGCCCGCTCGCGTCGCGAAAGGTCGCCGCGTCGATCGAGCCGCCATGGCGGGCCGCCACCTCGGCGATCAGCCGCGCCAGCTCGGCCACCACCTCGCGGTGATAGAAAAGATCACGCACCACCTGGTGCAGCTCGCCGCGTCGCGCGAGCTTGCGCAGCAGCGTGCGCACCGCCTCCTCCTGGCCGCCGGTGGCCGTCGCCAGGTCGCGCACCCAGGGCGGATCGTAGCGCCCCGCCGCGATCAGCGGCAGCAGCCGTCGAGCCTGCGCCTCGTCGGCCGGATCGAGGTTCGCCGTGTGCGCGGGCAGGCGCACCCACTGGCCGTCGCGCACCACGCTGCCCGCGGCCGCCATCTCGTCGATCAGCGCGCGCCACAGGGCCTCGTCGGCCAGCGGCAAGGCGATGCGCCGCAGGCGGCCCAGCTCGGGGCCCGGCTCGTCCGGCGAACGCTGGTGGAACTGCGCCAGCGCGTCCA
>NZ_VWWK01000102.1:0-26239 GCF_011753035.1 Burkholderia sp. Ax-1720
GCGACGGGCGGCGGGGCGGGCGCGGCAGCGCGGGCATCGTGACGGCGGGTCCGCTCATGACGAACGGGCGGCACCGCGCCGGCCCCGGCGAAGGGGCCGCGCGCGGCACGCGCGATCAATATACGACGACGGCGGCCGGGCGCACATGGACCGGCCGCGCGGGCACCACCACGCAGGCGGACAGCAGGCTGGCGGCGAGCGCGAGAACGACGAGCAGTTTCATTGGCTAGGACTCCCTGACGATTGGATGGACAGGGACGCTCAGGCCCAATGGCCCGGCACCCAGTGCCAGTTCGGGCCGTGCGCGACCCAGTGGCCGGGTACCCAGTGGTAGCCGACGCGTACCGGCTGCCAGTGGCCCGGCACCCAGACATAGCCACCGTGATCCCAGCGCCAGCGGCCGTGATCCCAGACGTAGCCGGTGCGCGGGGCCGGCACCACCTCGACGCGCGGCGGCGGCGGGGCGATCGGCGCGACGATCACGGCCTGCGCGAAGGCGCTGGTGGCGAGCGTGAGGCAGAGGGCGGCGGCGAGGCGCGCCGGATGGAACAGACGTGTCATTTGGTTTTTCTCCCTGGGTTGCGAGGCGCAGATTCGCGCCGTCCAGGGTTAAACGGGGCGGCGGGGAAAATCCGTCGCTGCCGGCGGGCGCGAGCGTTCGGCGCCGGTGCGAAATCGTCGGAAGATGGCGCGCCGAGCCGGTGGCCGGCATGCCCGGCGGCCCCGTGACGACACGCTGCCGCCGTCGCGTAAAGCCTTGATGCGCAAGCGTTTCGGGACGATCCGTGGCGGTCTTGCCAGCGCGCAGGCGAGCCGCCTATTGGTCGGACCGGTCCGAAATATCTGGTAACATCCGCGCGCTGTGCGAGCCCTCCCAGCGGCGCCTCGAAGCGCCTTGCCTCGACCTGTCCACCCATCTGCCCCGCCCATGATCGCCGCTTGCCCGACTCGCCCGAACCGCCCGTTTGCGTCCACGCCGGCCATGCCGCCGCGGGCCGTTTCGCGTCCGGCTCGCCTGGCGGCCTGGGCCGCGGCGGCGCGGCGCGCGGCTTCGTATGCGCTGCTCGGCGCCGCCTCGCTGCTGCTGGGCGCCTGCAACCGGCACGACGCGAACCAGGCGGCTGCCTCGGGCGCGTCGAGTGCGTCGTCGGCCGTGCCGGCCGCGGCTTCGATGCCGGCTTCGGCCGCCGCGCTCGCTTCGGGCGCGCTGGCCGCTTCGGATTCGTCGGGCACCGCGGCCTCGTTCTCGCAGGGCCTCAAGCGCGGCGACCTGATGCGCCTGGTATTCCCCAACTGGCATGAAGGCAACGATCCCGCCGCGCAGGCGGTCGAGGTCCCGCTGCCCGAGCGCGACGATTCGGGGCGGATCCGGCGCACCGCCGGCAGCGCGTCGGCGAAGACGGTAGCGAGCCGCATCGAGATCACGCCGCGCGAGGTGATCCGGCTCGACGACACGCATGCGGTGATGCTGACCGAAGGCGTGGGCATCGACGACACCGGCGTGCGCGACGACGGCTACGCGGCCGGCGCCTGGCTCGGCGCCTATTTCTTCCGGCGCGATGCCTCGGGCTGGATGCTGGACAAGCGCGTGGACGGCGTCGACTATCTCGGCGTGGCCGGCTCCCTGGGCGACACCAGCGTGACGCGGATCGGCGCCGGCGAGTTCGGCCTGATCGTCACGGGCGGCGGATGCTGGCAGGGTTTCTGCGGGACCTGGGCTTCGGTTTACGGCGTCGCGCCGGGCCGCATCGCGACCTACGCGAGCACGGTGCCGGTGGACGGCAACAACCTCGGCGCGAGCGGCGATTGCGAGGCCACGCTGAAGGCGGCGAGCCCGGCGCACGGCACGGCCGCCAGCGAAACCGACGTGGTGGTGTCGAACGATGCGAGTTCGCCGCCGGCCTGCTTCGAGGTCGACGGCAAGCTCTCGCTCGTCGCCGCCGAGGACGGCACGAGCGAGATGCAGATCCACTTCGACGGCGCCGAGACGATCGCCTCGGGCGACGACGGCGGCCTGCGCCTGATCCACCAGACCGCCGTCTACCGGCTGCGCGACGGCAAGTACGTGCTGTCCTCGGGCCACAACCCGGTGCCGGCGTTCTGAACCCGGCGCCCGTCACGCCTCGCGCGTGCCGGGCGCGGACCGCATGGCTCAGCTGTGCGTGAGCGTCAGCGCGTAGAACTTCACCACCGTGCCCGGCGTGGTCAGCGGCGTGCCCGAGGTGGCCGACTGATCGTAGTTGCCCGCCTTGAAGTAGAAGCTCTCGCCGTTGAAGCTCGAGTCCATCGTGAAGGACTTCGAAGTACCGTTCACCTTCACGCCCACCGTGGTGCCCGACAGGCTCATCTCGTAGGTGAAGGACTGGCCGATCGTCACGGTCGCGATCTGGTAGGTATGCGATTGGCCGCCCTGGTTGGTGTCCTCGAGCAGCAACTGCACCTTGCCGGCGGAGGTCACCTGCAGCTCGCAGAGCGGCTTGCTCGGCCCGGTGCCCTGGAAGATCTGCGCCACGGCGGTGGTCTTCGGCACCTGCACCACGGTCAGCGTGGCGTTGAGCCGGTTGGTGCCCGAGGTCGGCCAGATCTTCGCCTCGCGCAACTCGGTGCGCGGGTGCTGCGAGCCCGAGGTGGTCCAGCCGCGCGTCGGGTCCATCATCACCATCGCGCCGTCCGACTTGTCCGTATAGAAATAGAACTGGTTGGTGAAGCCGGCCGCGAGGCTGTCGCCGTTCACCTGGGTGACGCTGCCCGAGGCGCCGATCGGCAACTGCAGGGTCCAGGGCTTGAGGTTGAAGTTCGATCCGGGCGGCACCGAGGGATTCAGCTTGGCCGCCGCGACGACGGCCGCGTCGTCGGCGAGGATCTCGGTCGAGGCGGCGAGGGCATACGCGGAACCCAGGCTGGCGCCCAGCGCCAGTACCGCGCCGATCACGATGTTCTTTTGCATCTCCGTATCTCCTTTGCTCATCTTCGATGGAATTGAAATGGCGGCGGGCAAAATGATCTATTTCGGAATGGTTGTTGTATTTTGATTTTGTTATCGGCGCGCATTGCGATTTTCGGCAATGCGCGCCGTGATGCCGGTTTGCAGAGTTGATGTTATTGGGTGATTCGATA
This sequence comes from Burkholderia sp. Ax-1720, assembly GCF_011753035.1. Classification (NCBI taxonomy): domain Bacteria; kingdom Pseudomonadati; phylum Pseudomonadota; class Betaproteobacteria; order Burkholderiales; family Burkholderiaceae; genus Burkholderia; species Burkholderia sp. Ax-1720. The sequence goes on from NZ_VWWK01000102.1 coordinate 3,118, forward strand.
AATAAGGAACGACTTGCTGCGAACTGCGGGGAACGACACGAACACGGCTCTCGAAACGCCTTGCTGCACCGCGCAACGCGGGCGGCGCGGCCGGAATGGCTAATGAAAATGTCTGATTTTTATAATCGGGGTTTTCACGGAATCCGATCCGGTATATCAACCGGTTAAACCGCGCCGCCGATCTGAATCGCAGCCTACCGCTATCGATATTCAATGTAAAACGATAGAATTCTATGGGTCATATGGACGGAATCGATACCCGGCGATGCTGCGCGAATTGAAGACATTCCTGGCGGTGGCCAAGCACGGCACCTTCTCGGCGGCGGCGGCGCGCATCGGCATCACGCAGTCGGCGGTCAGCTCGCAGATCCAGCGCGTCGAGGAGCAGCTCGGCGTGGCGCTGTTCGATCGTTCCGGGCGCACGCCGCACCTGACCAAGGCCGGGCAGGAGGCGCTGGTGCTGGCCGCCGAGATGATGGCCCTGCATGCGCGCCTGCTGCGCGAGCCCAGCGTGGCCGAGAACACCGGCACGCTGCGCATCGGCGCGGTGGCCTCGGCGCAGGGGCGCCTGATCGCGGGGCCGGTCACGCTGTTTCGCGAGGCCTTCCCGGCCTGGCGCGTGGAGATCGTCACCGGCGGCGGCCTGGCCCTGGTCAGCCAGATCGATGCGGGCGAGATCGACCTGGCCGTGATGAGCCGCCCCAACTTCACCCTGCCCGAGGCGATCGAATGGCGGCGCATCGCGCTCGAGCCGTTCGTGCTGCTGGCGCCCGAACGCATCGAGGCCGATTCGTGGCGCGAGGCGATCGGGCAGGCGCCCTTCATTCGCTGCGCGCGTCATACCTTCGCCGGGCAGCTCGTCGACCAGTTCCTCGCGCGCGAGGGCATTCGCGTCGACGACGCGATCGAGGTGGTCGATTTCCACTGCATCGCCCAGCTCGTGTCGAGCGGCGCCGGCCTCGCGCTGGTGCCGCGCAATGTCGACGAGCGGCTGTGGCCGGGCGGCGTGAAGGCCTTCGGCCTGGGCGATCGCACCTTCCACCGCGAGCTCGGCATCGTGCAGAAGCCGCGTCATGGCCGGCACCCGGTGATCCAGAAGTTCGTCGACGAGATCGACCGCGCGCTGGCGGCCGCCTGCGATCCCGATGCCGGCTCGCCGCCGCCGATGGCCCGGTCGTCTTGACGATTCATGGCTCTATGGCGGGCGCGCGCGCGGCGCTATCGTGGCGCATGACTGATCGATGGAGCCCGCATGAGCCCTGATATTGCATTCCGGCATCTCGACACGCCGGCCGAACTGAGCACGGCCTTCACGCTGATGCGCGTGCTGCGCCCGCACCTGGCCGACGCGGATGCCTTCGTCGCGCAACTCGAACGGCAGCGCGGCGAGACCTATCGCCTGCTGGCCGCCTTCGACGGCGAACGACTGCTGGGCCTGGCCGGCTATCGTCACCAGACCAACCTGCTGTATGGACGTTTCGTCTATGTCGACGACCTGGTGGTCGATCCCGAGCGGCAGGGCCATCGCGTCGGCGCGCGCCTGCTCGATGCCGTGCGCGGCATCGCGCGCGACAGCGGCTGCGCGCGTTTCGTGCTCGATACCGGCCTGCACATGGCGCTCGCGCAGCGCTTCTATTTCCGCAACGGCCTGCTCGCGCGCGGCCTGCATTTCGTCGAACCGTTGAACCTGGCCAGGGAGGCTGCCTGATGAACGTGCTGCTGCTGAATGCGAGCCCGCATCGCGAGGCCAGCCATGGCTATCGGCTCGCGCGCGAGGCGGTCGACGTGTTGCGTTATCGCGAGACGGCCGCGGGCCGCGAATTCCTGCTGATCGAGCGCGACCTGGTGGCGGCGCCCTTGCCGCCGGTCGGCAGCACCTATGCGAAGGCGGTCACTTCGCGCGACGCCGATTCCGCGGCCTTCGCGCTGTCGGAAACGCTGATCGGCGAGATCGAGGCCACCGATTGCCTGCTCATCAACACGCCGATGCACAACTTCACGGTGCCGGCCGCGCTGAAGCTGTGGATCGACTACGTGCTGCGCATTAACCGCACGTTCCGTTCGACGCCCGAGGGCAAGGTCGGCCTGATGCGCGATCGGCCGAGCTTCGTGATCGTCGGTTCGGGCGGCGTGCATAGCGGGCCGAATGCACGGCAGCCCGATTTCCTCACGCCTTACCTGCGCTACGCGCTGGGCTCGATCGGCCTGCACGACCTGCGTTTCTTCCTGCTGCAGGGGCTGGTGATGGGCGACGCGGTGGTGCAGGCGGAGCTGGCGCGCGAACGCGCCGCGCTGCGCCGCTGCGTGCCCTTCTGCGCGGCGCCGCCGGCCGAGGCGGCCAGGCCCGCGAGCCTCGGCGAGGCGACGGACGCCTGAGCGGAGCGCGCCGTGTGCGCGTTCGTTCAGCGCTCGTAGATCGCCAGCAGCAATCGCGCCAGGCCGCGTGCCTCGTCGCGGCTCGCCACGTTGGCGAAGCCGAGCACGAAGCCGCGTCGCGCCGGCTTGGCGCGTCCATTCGCATACCACTCCGACAGCGCGCTGATGCCGAGCCCGGCTTCGCGCGCCTGCGCCGCGAAGACGAGATCGTCGAGCTCGGCCGACGCCTCGAAGCCCACCGCGAGGTGCATGCCGCCGGCCGGCAGCTCGACCCGCAGGCGCGCGCCGAAGGCCTCGCGCAGCGCCTCGGCCATGAACTCGCGCCGCTCGGCATACAGCGCGCGCATGCGCTTCAGGTGGCGCGCGAAATGTCCTTGCGCGATGAAGTCGGCCACGCCCGCCTGCAATAGATAGGGCGAGCCCGCGTTCATGCTCTGGCAGATCCGCCGCATGCGCGCGATGGCGCGCTCGGGCACCACTACGTAGGCGAGCCGCAGGCCCGGCACCATCACCTTGCTGAAGGTGCCGCAATAGATCACGCGATCGTGGCGGTCGAGGCTCTTCAGCGCCGGCAGCGGGCGGCCCGTGTAGCGGAATTCGCTGTCGTAGTCGTCCTCGATGATCCAGCTTCCCGAGCGCGAGGCCCAGTCGAGCAGGGCGATGCGGCGCGCCAGCGAAAGCGTCACGCCGAGCGGGCTCTGGTGCGAGGGCGTGACCACCGCGAAGCGCGCTTGCGGATCGAGCGCGATGCCGCGCTCCACGTCGAGTCCTTCCGCATCCACCGGCACCGGCACCAGCGAGACGCCCGCATCCACCTGGAAGCGCCGCGCCAGCAGGTAGCCGGGATCCTCGTACCAGACGCGATCGCCCGGCGAGGCGAGCGCGCGCAGCACCAGCTCGAGCGTGGCGCGATAGCCGCTGGTGACGAACACCTGCTCGGGCGTGCAGGCCACCCCGCGCGACACGCCGAGATAGCTGGCGATCTTCTCGCGCAGCGGCGCATGGCCGAGCGGCGCCGGGTAGGCGAGCGCGGCCGGCTCGGCGCGCCGCAGGCGATAGGCGACCAGGCGATTCCAGACCTTGCGCGGGAAGGCGTCGAGCGCGGGCAGGCCCGGCTGCAGCGGCAGCGGGGCGCCGCCATGCTCGCGGAACGCATCGATTGCGGCCGGTGCCGCCGCCGGCTTGTCCCGTGCCGGCGCCTTCGCGCCGCGCGCGGCCTGGCGCAAGGCGGCCGGCGGCAGCGAGGGCGACACATAGGTGCCGGCCGCGCCGCGCACCTGCAGATAACCCTCGTCGACCAGGATCCGGTAGGCCATCTCGACCGTGCCGCGTGCCGTGTTCAGCTCGGTGGCCAGGCCGCGCACGGCCGGCACGCGATCGCCGGGCCGCAGATGACCGGCGCCGATCGCGTGCTTGAAGCGCTCGCAGATCTGCAGATAGACCGGCAGGCGCAGGCCGCGGTCGATGTCGAGTTTCAGGTCGCGGTCGCGTTGGCTCATCGGCGGCGGGAGGGCATGGGTCTGGTCTTCGAGGGCGCCGGCTGATCAGGAAAACTGAGCGTCCGGCGCTGGAGGACGGGTTTCAATCATGAAACTTGGATAAGTCGAGTCGCACATAAGATACGAGATCGATCGCCATCGCGCAAGCTGGAAATCGAGACGATTTGTTGCGGATTCCACACTTGCATCCAAGAACTGCGACAAATAGAATCCGAGTTATTCGAGGTGCGGCGAGCGTGCCGCCCGAAACCGCGACCTGTCCAGGAGAGAGAAAAGTGTCGAAACGCATTCTTGTCATCGGCGCCGGCTTTGCCGGCATGTGGAGCGCGCTGGCGTCGGCGCGCTTGCTCGATCAGCTCGGCCGCGACGACGTCGAGATCGCCCTGGTGGCGCCGGCGCCCGAGCTGCATGTGCGCCCGCGCCTCTACGAGGCGGACCCGGGCGCGATGAAGGCGCCGCTGCAGGCCTTGTTCGATGCCGTTGGCGTGCGCTTCGTTGCCGGCTACGTGGACACCATCGACGTGGCGAACCGCAAGGTCGCGGTGATCGGCACCCAGGCCGGCGCGGCGCGCCAGGAGATCGGCTACGACCGCCTGGTGCTGGCGGCCGGCAGCCGGCTGTTCCGGCCCGCGATCGAGGGGCTCGACGCGCACGCGTTCAACGTCGACCAGCTCGAGGCGGCCGTGAAGCTGGACGCGCACCTGAAGACGCTCGGCCAGTTGCCGGCCGGCGCCGCGCGCGCCACGGTGGTGATCGCGGGCGCCGGTTTCACCGGCATCGAGACCGCCGCCGAAATGCCGGCGCGCCTGCGCGAGACGCTGGGTGCCGATGCCGAGGTGCGGGTGATCCTGGTCGATCGCAACGACGAACTCGGCCCCGACCTGGGCCCGGGCCCGCGCCCCGTCATCACGCAGGCACTGGGCGAACTCGGCGTGAGCTGGAAGCTCGGCTCGGGCGTGGCCGCGGTGGATGCCGGCGGCGTGACGCTGGCCAGCGGTGAGCGGATCGAGGCCGCCACCGTGATCTGGACCGCCGGCGCGCGGGCCAGCGCGTTGACCGCGCAGATTCCCGGCGAGCGCGATGGCTTCGGCCGCCTGTTCGTCGATCGCAACCTGAAGGTGATCGGCGTGGAGGACGTGTTCGCGACGGGCGATTGCGCCTATGCCGCGACCGACGATGCCGGCAATCACGCCAAGATGTCCTGCCAGCACGCCATGAACCTGGGCCGCTCGGCCGGCCACAACGTGGCCGCCGACCTGCTCGGCCAGGCGCCGCTGCCCTACAGCCAGCCGAAGTACGTGACCTGCCTCGACCTCGGGCCGTGGGGCGCCGTCTATACGGAAGGCTGGGACCGCGTGGTGAAGCTGGAGGGCGCGCAGGCGAAGACGCTCAAGCGGCAGATCAACTCGGAGTGGATCTATCCGCCCGCGGCCGATCGTGCCGAGGCGCTGGCGGCGGCCGATCCGCTGCGTATCGTGGTGGCATGAGGTGGTGGCATGAGGTGGTGGCCTGAGGTGCTCGCCTGAGCGAGCGCGGCATCAACGAGAAGGGGCGGCCCGGCGGGCCGCCCCTCTTGTCATGTCGGCAGCCGGCGATGCCGGCTGCGTTCGGCTTGCCTCGTTCAGCCCGCCGCGCCGCGTTCGCGGCGCCGGCTCGCGGCGCGATCCTCGAACCACTTCACCACCTGCGGCCCGAAACTGCGCGGCGCCTTCGATGAGAAGCGCTCAGCAATATCGGCGAGCGACTGCGAGGCCAGCGACTCGCGCATCTTCTTCTCCGCCTGCTGCATCACCGAGTGGATCGCGCAGACGCCGCTGGTCGCCCAGGCCGGCTTGGTCCCTTCGAACACGGCGCAACGCTCGCGCACCTCGCGACATTCGAACAGGGACTTGTCGCCGTCGATCGCGCTGACCACGTCGAGCACCGAGATCTGGTCGGCCGGCCGCGCCAGCGCGAAGCCGCCCTTCGCGCCTTCGGTGGCGATCACCAGCCCCGCCTTGTGCAGCTTGGTGAACAGCTTGGCGAGAAAATCGAGCGGCACGCCCTGCAGCTCGGCGAGGTCGCGCACGCTCGCCTCGCGCATGCCGGAGGCCGGCTCGGCCAGGTAGAGCAGGCAATGCAGCCCGTATTCGACGCCTGTACTGATGTGTGCCATTGCCACTCCGACTTGAATAATCGGAGTTAGGGTAGCGTGCTTCGGGAGCCTGTGCAACCGGTGCACTGCACGACGTGCCATGCACCGGAAGAGCCCGGTGCGCAAGTGAAAGATTGATAAAGTTTTCAAGCTCGATACATTTCGGCGCGAATCCCCCCCTACAATCACAGCGAGTCGGTCGCCGTCATGGCGACGTGGTATCGGGCAGGCAGGCGAGCGGCACTAGGCCTGGCTGTCCATGCCCGACCGAGCGGGCGCGCGATGCCAGTCGTGCCGCCCGGCGCGGCGGCTCCGGATCGATCTGTACCTATGCATCTCGCATGCGGACGATCCGTCGACAACAGAGTGAGAGATTGACATGGATGTCCGGGGCGCTTTAACCATCCTGCCGGCCGCTGGCCGGCTCGAGCATCGCAGTTCGTATCGAGGGCGGCGAACCGCCTTCAGGCATGACGGCCAGTCTGCCGACCCTCACCGCCGGGCAGGACCGCTGACCCGCGCATGACCGAATCCTCTCCCTGCCTCATCATGCTCGGCGCCTCGATCGCGCTGGCTGCACTCGTCCTGCTGGTCTCCTTGCTGCGCGCCGCCTTGCCCGGCCTGCGCGAATGGAGCGCCGCCGCCGCGCTGGCTGCGATCGCATCCTGGCTGTCCTGGCCGGGCGCGCTGGCCGGCGCGCCGGCCAGCTTCGTCGCGGCCGCCTCGCTGGCCTGTTTCCTGGCCGGTTGCCTGCGCTTCGGCGGGCGGCGGCCGTCCTGGGCCTTGCTCGGCGGCGCGCTGGCGGTGCTCGGCCTGGTCTTGGCGGCCAGCCAGTTCACGCGCCACGGCGGCATGCTCGGCAGCTTGGCGGCGAGCATCTATGCCCTTGCGTTCGGTGTCCTGATCGCGCTCGGCATGGTGCGTCGGCCGGCATCGGGCACCGCCGCCTGGTCGTCGCGCGGGGTGGCGGCGCTGGCCTTGCTGGTCGGCTTCGGCTCCTGCGCCCAGGCGGCCGTGCCGGTGTTTCCCCTGCTGGCCGCGGCGTCGCCGCTGGGCGGCATCGCGCTGGCACTGCTGCCGCTGGCCGCCGTGCTGCTGGCGCAGGATGCGCTGCTGACGCGCCCCGCCGGCCCGGCTCACGGCGATCCGCTGACGGGCCTGCCGGAGCGCGACCGTTTCGAGGCGCTGGTGCGCGAGCGGCTGGCGCGCCAGCGCGGCGGCCGTCCCGTCGCGCTGCTGCTGATCGAACTCGATCATCTCGAACGGGCCAACCAGGTCGCGGGCCGCGACGGCGGCGATGCCTTGCTGCGCGACTTCGCCCAGCTCGCCTCGGCGCAACTGCGCGCCGAGACCGTGCTCGGCCGGCTCGGCGGCGAAACCTTCGGGGTGTTGCTGCCGGGGACCTCGGCACGCGACGCCTGGCAGGCCGGCGAGCGCCTGCGCGTCGCGGCGGCCGCGCGCGCGGTGATGACGCCGGGCGGCGAATACCGCTACACGATCAGCGGCGGCATCGCCTCGGCCGAGGGCGGCGACACCTTCGAGCGTCTCTACGTGCGGGCCGATCTCGCGCTCTACGAGGCCAAGCAGGCAGGCCACGACGCGATCCGCCTCGCGCATTCGGCGCTGGCCGGCCAAGGCGCGAGCGCCGTGCCGGGCGAGGGCGGGCGTCGCTGAGTCCAGGCGCGTCATGCCCCGGCCGTCCGGTCGGTCGGCGAATGAAGCCGGCGAATGGCGTGGCAGCAACGGGAATGGAAAGCGGGGCGGGGAGGGCGCCGGATCGTCTCGCGCGACGCTGCCGCGTCGGGAGCCGAACCGGTGAGGCGCGACGCGGGACACGTCGCGCGGAACTGCATGACCGTCGAGGGCCGCGGCGGCTTCCGGCTCCGGCGAGCCGGTCAGGATGCGAGCGGCGCGCGCCGGCTCACTGCTTCTTGTGCCACTCCTCGATCATGTCCTTGGCGAGTTGCTCGACCATGCTCATCACCATCAGCACGTCGATCTTCAGCCGCGATACCGTGCCCTCGACGGGCGGCAGCTTCGCGTCGCGATAGCTGTCGTCGACGGGGTCGATCTTCGCGCTGTAGCGCCACTGCATGCCGGTATCGTCCGGCGAGACGTCCGTGGTCACGCGAAACCCACGATAGTCGATAGACATAACTCCTCCTGGTTCCCTGCGATGTGCAAGCGTATCGAAAGCCCGCGGCGCAAGCCGGCAGCGGCTTGCGCCATGCTAGCACCTTCGCGGTGCGCCCGCCGTCCCGGGCGGGCGGCCCACCGCCGGTCGCGCCTTGCACCCACGCGCGGCCGGACTTGCCTACACTGGCGCTGAGCGGCGCGTGCCGTCCCGGCCGCGCCGCCCTCGTTCGCGACAGCCACAGGAGACTTCAGGATGGAATCGACAGCAAGCACCGCGGCCGCGCCGCGCATCGCACTCGTGACGGGTGCCGGCAGCGGGATCGGCCGCGCCGCGGCCAGGCGGCTGCTGGCCGACGGCTTCACGGTGGTGGCCGCGGGGCGGCGCGCCGAGCCGCTGGCCGCCTTCGTGGACGAGGCCAGGGCCGACGGCCGCGAAGCGCTCGCGGTGACGGTCGACGTGCGCGACGCGGCCAGCGTCGACGCGCTCTACGCGACCATCGAGCGGACCTACGGCCGCCTCGACCTGCTGTTCAACAATGCCGGCGTAAACGCCCCGGCGGTGCCGATGGACGAGCTGAGCGTCGAGCAGTGGCGCGACGTGATCGACACCAACGTGACCGGCGTATTCCTCTGCGCGCGCGGCGCCTTCGCGCTGATGCGCCGGCAGAGCCCGCGCGGCGGCCGCATCATCAACAACGGCTCGATCTCGGCACACACGCCGCGCCCCTTCACCTCGCCCTACACGGCCAGCAAGCACGCGGTGCTCGGCCTGACCAAGAGCATCGCGCTGGACGGCCGCCAGTTCGGCATCGTCGGCTGCCAGATCGACATCGGCAACGCGCTGACCGAACTCTCCGAGCGGATGCAGCGCGGCGTGCTGCAGGCCAACGGCAGCATCGCCACCGAGCCGATGTTCGACGTCGCGCACGTGGCCGACGCGGTCGGCTACATGGCGAGCCTGCCGCTCACGGCGAACGTGCTGAACATGACGGTGATGGCCAGCCAGATGCCCTTCGTCGGCCGCGGCTAGGCCCGCCCGATATCACCTGCCTCGGCGAGGCCCCGTCGGCCTCGCCGGAACCTCGCCGATGCCACGTAATACCGGAACAATCGCCTGATTGTCTCCTGACAGGAATCAAATAATGGGAAATAGTCGCGAATGCGGCGGTATCGATTTGCGATTAATCCCGATTCCGAATTTATGATTTAGAATCGCCGGCGCGCGCGATGCGAACGACGCCATTCGGCATTTCACGGGGATATGAGCTCACTCGCTGGCGCTAAACCGAGCATTTTGTCGGGCACAATTAGAACATCGAGGCCAACGTGAAATTCATCAAATGGCTGATCGTCGATACGATCAGGGATCTTCGCTTGAAAAGATTGAAGGCGGATTTCGACCGGCATTGTCCGAACGAGCGGATGACGGGCAGCATCGACGGTTATTGCGGGATCGGCATGATGATCGGCCGCAGCGTCGGCAGCGAGGTGGAGGCGGCCGACGGCAGCGCCAGGCTGCTCGACGTGTACACCAGCAGCCTGGTGGCCGAGCTGGCCCGGCATCGCGAGTACGCGCGGCGCGCCTACCGGATCGGCGTCGACAGCGTGCAGGACGGCGAGCGGCGCCATCGTTTCGCGAGCGCGCGGCAACTGCGCCGCTGAGCGGAAAAAGATCCGCGCCGTGCGGCGCGGATCGTCAAGGCACTGGATAATGCCGCCGGAATACGGGCCAGCGGTATTTCCATGCGACGTATGGATAACGTCGCCGCGGAATAATCGCATGAACGGCCTGAAAAAACCATCGCCGATCGTAAATTCCAGTGCCCGGCCATTAATGAATGTCGACTCCCTGCCGTTAATGCGAGATGCCGGGCTTGATTATTTTTTGGCAAGCGTTTGCGCAAACGCTTGCGCTGGTTTTAGTGGAGCCCATCCTCGAACTGTCAAAGATGGATAATTCGGTGCGATGCGCCCGGCGCATGCGGAAGCGCTTGTTTGCGCATGCAACCGGATGATGGCGATCGCGCTCCGGAGCCTCGACTGTTGCGGGCCGGGAAGCAATCGGTCGGCGTGCAGGCGCGCCCTGGCGCGCTCGTTCAGGGCGCCGAGGGCGGGCGCGGCACCGGCAGGTTGGCGCTGCGCCGGGCCAGCGCGTCGGTCTGGATCGAGATCAGCAGCCAGTCGCGCTGCGGCTGCGGAATGCTCAGCACCGCGTGCTCCATGGTGCGCATGTTGCTGCACCAGATCTCCGGCGTGACGGCGGCCGGGTCGGCCACCGCGGCGGCCAGCGAGCGCGCCGCGTCCGGATCGCCCTTGAGCCGTTCGGCGATCGCCGCCGACAGCGCGTTGCGTCCCTGCTCGCGTTGCGGCTCGTTGACGGTGGCCAGCGGCGTCTGCTGCGCCGAGCGCTTCAGCGATTCGTAGGTGATCCGGAAGTAGTCGTCGATGTCCTGGTCGGACAGCCTGGCCAGCGATAGGTAGCGCACGATCACGGCGCTCATGCTCTTCTCGCCGCCGCAATCGGGCGGCGCCGCGTCCAGCACGCGCGCGCCGATCGAGATGAAGGTCGAGCGGTCCGACTGCGAGACGCGCAGCGACCCCTCGCTGAAGAACTCGGGGCGCCGCTCGGCGAGCGAGCGGCCGGCCTGGCCGTCGTCGCCCATGCCGAAGGCGCGCACGATGTCGGGATCGGTCAGCATCTTCTCGCGCCAGCGCGCGATGATGGCCGCCTTCGGCGAATCGGGCTCGATGCCGTATTGCGCGACGAAGGCGTCGGACTTGGCGCGTTCGAGCGTGAGCGGGGCGGCGCCCGACAGCGGCGTGGCCGGCGTGGACGCGGCCGCGCCGGGCGGCCGCGACGGCGCGCAGGCCGCCAGCGTCAGCAGCAAGGTGGCGAGGGCGGCAACAGTGGCGCGGCGCGGGTGGCGGCGGGCGGCGAACCGGTCGGGAATCGGCATGGCCATATCGTGAGAGGCGGTGCCTGCCAATCTAGCATGCCGGCCCCCGTCACGACGGTTCGCGGCTTGGCGCGCTGCGCGCGAGGCGCCATGGCGGGCATGCGAGCGAAGCGTCATCCCGGGCTCGTTTCGCCTCAGGGCATCATCCGGACCGTGACGGGCTCGCCGGGGCAGGTCTCGGCGTTGGCCGCGGCGATCGTCTTGGGCAGCCGCTGCTTGTCGGCGGCGACATTGGTGTAGTAGCGCAGCTGCGCCGGCGCCGAGGCCGCGCCCGCTTCCCAGACCCCGGCCCAGAGGTGCCCCTGAGCGTCGCTCATCAATACGGACTTGGTATCGCAGGCGATGCCCTGCACGAACATCCCGACCACGCGCGCGCCGTTGCCGTCGAGATTGTCGGCCTGCGTGTCGACCACGCTGGCCGTCGCCACCATGGTCCGGTAGTCGCGCCCGAGCAGCTTGCGCAGCGCCGCGTCCTGCGCGGGGCTGCGTGCCACGCCGAGCGAGAGCAGGCTCGGCTCGGCGTTCGGGTCCCGCGCGGCAGCGACGTAATCGCCGCCATAGGAGACGCCCACGCCGGCGCCGCAGGCGAAGGCATCGCCCTGCTGCTCGACCGTGAGCCGGTTCAGCACGCGCCGGAAGGTCAGCACGCAGCCCTTGGTATCCATCTTCGCGTCGCCGACATAGCTGGCCGTGTCGGGCGCCAGGAAGCGCGCCGTCTCGGACAGCGCGCCGGTATTCGCGCCGGCCACCGCATCGAAGCTGAACGAGAACTGCCGGTCGTTGACGTGCGTGATGTCGAGCTGCGCGCCGTCGTGGCCGCCCGCGTCGACGCGCTGCCAGCGCGCGCCCCAGTGGAACGGCGTGCGCGCATGGCGCAGCACCACGATGCGGTCGGCGTAGAGGTTGCGCAGGCAGGCGTCGTCGCCGCAGCCGTCGCGCAGCGCCAGCCAGGCGCGCTGGTCCGCGCGCCAGTCGGGCGAGGCCGGCACTTGCGCGTAGAGCGCCTGCAGCGTCTCGTCCTGCTTCGACAGTTGCGCATCGGCGCAGATGCGCTGCTCGGTCGGCGAGCTCGCCTTCGCGCAGTCGAAGCCCGCCGCCTGCGCGGCGCTGGAGAGGATGGCGAGCGTGGCGATCAGCAGCTTGCCGATCGACGCGGCCCGGTCAGTCGAGGTGTTCATACGTCTCCGTGATGTAGGCGGCGCAGGCCGGCGCCGCGGATCCTTGCGCGGACCGCCGGATATCCTACGCGAAGCGGCGCGCGCACGGGAGACGGATCGGGACGATCGTTTCCTTAAAACGACGTACCGATCTGGAACTGGAACTTCTGGTACTGGTCGCCGGTGTGCTTGACGACCGGGAAGCCGAGGTCGATCTTGAGCGGGCCGATCGGCGAGATCCATTCGAGCCCGGCGCCGTAGCTGTAGCGCAGCCCGTTGGCGCCGATGCTGTTGCCTTCCGAGCCCCACACGTTGCCGCCGTCGACGAAGGTGAACACGCGCAGCGTGCGGTCGTAGCCGGTGCCGGGCAGCGGCACGGTCAGCTCGATATTGCCGACCAGCATCTTCGAGCCGCCGATCGGGTCGTTGGTGGTGGCGTCGCGCGGGCCGAGCGAACTCGATTCGTAGCCGCGCACCGAGCCGATCCCGCCCGCGTAGTAGTTCTTGAAGATCGGGTAGGGCTTGCCTTCCAGGCCCTTGCCGTAGCCGCCCTGGAAGTTCAGGCCGAGGATGAAGCCGCGCGCGAACGAGTAGTAGTACTGCGCTTGCAGGTCGCTCTTCACGTAGGTGGTGGCCGCGATCGGCGTGCCGTACTCGGCGTTCGCCTGCAGGAAGTAGCCGCGGCTCGGGATCAGCGTGCTGTCGCGGTTGTCGCGCGACCAGCCCACCGTGGCCGGCACGTTGTTCGAGACGCGGCCGAACGAGTTCACGTAGTCGATATAGCTCTGCGGCGTGGTCGAGTCCACGTCGAGCCGGTTCTGCTCGAGGCCGATGCCGAAGAACACCGTGTCGGTTTCCGAGAACGGGATGCCGAACTTCATCGAGGCGCCGTAGGTGATCACGCGGAAGCTGGTGTCGGTGGTGCTCGAGTAGTAGAGCGGCTCGCTGGTGCGGTAGTAGACGTCGGTGATGCGCCGGATGCCGTCGATCGTGAAGTACGGGTCCACCTGCTCGACCGCCAGCGTGCGATAGGTGGTGGCCGTGTTGACCGTCACCGAGAGGCTGGTGCCCGAGCCGAACACGTTGTCCTGCGAGACGCTGGCCGAGATGATCGGGCCTTCGCCGGAGCCGTAGCCCACGCCCAGCGAGATCGAGCCGGTCGGCTTCTCGGTCACCTTCACGTTGACGTCGACCTGGTCGGTGGTGCCTTCCACCGGCACCGTCGAGATGTCGACGTCGGTGAAGTAGCCGAGCCGGTTGATGCGGTCCTTCGACAGCGCGAGGCGCCCCGAATCGAACCAGGCGCTTTCCATCTGGCGCATCTCGCGGCGCACCACCTCGTCGCGCGTGCGCGAGTTGCCGGTGATGTTGATGTGCCGCACATAGACGCGATGGCCCGGATCGACCACCAGCGTCAGGCCCACCTTGTGCGTGACCTGGTCGATCTCGGGCTGGGCATTGACTGTCGCGAACGCGTAGCCGTATTCGCCGAGCTTGTCGACCACCGCCTTGGTGGTGGCCTGCAGCTTGGCGGCCGAGAAGCGCTCGCCGGCCTTGATCTTCACCAGCTTCTGCAGCTCGGCCTGGCGATCCAGCAGGTTGCCCGCGAGCTGGACCTTGGAGATCGTGTAGGGCTGGCCCTCATGCACCGTGATGGTCAGGTACATGTCCTTCTTGTCGGGCGAGATCGACACCTGGGTCGAGTCGAAATTGAACTCGAGGTAGCCGCGGTCGAGGTAGTACGAGCGCACGTTCTCCAGGTCGCCCGTGAGCTTCTCCTTCGAGTACAGGTCGTTCTTGGTGTACCAGGAGAACCAGTTCGGCGTCGACAGCTGCATCTCGTCGAGCAGGGTGCTGGTCTTGAAGGTGTGGTTGCCGATGAAGTTGACCTGGCGGATCTTCGCGCTCGGGCCTTCGGCCACCGAGAACAGGATCGACACGCGGTTCGCGTCCACCGGCGTGATGTTGGTGGTGACCTCGGCCGCGTAGTAGCCGCGCGTGAGGTACTGGCGCTTGAGCTCCTGCTCGGCCTTGTCCACCAGCGACTTGTCGTAGTAGCGGCCGCGCGCCAGGCCGACCGAGGTCAGTGCCTTGGTCAGGTTGTCCTTGTCGAATTCCTTGATGCCGCTGAAGTCGATCGACGAGATCGCCGGGCGCTCCTGCACCTGCACGATCACCACCGTGCCCTCGGTGGCCACCTTCACGTCGTTGAAGAAGCCCGTCGCGTAGAGCTTGCGGATCGCTTCGGAGGCCAGGTCGTCGTTGTAGGTGTCGCCCTGCTTCATCGGCAGGTAGGCGAACACCGAGCCGGGCTCGATGCGTTGCAGGCCCTCGATCCGGATGTCGGAGATGGTGAACGGATCGGCCGCGCAGGCGGTGACGGACGTCACGCCAAGGCCGGCGAACGTCAGGTAGCGCAGGCGGCGTGACGACAGGGAGCGTGCATTCATGCGGATGAGGAAGAGGCGGAGGAGCCGGGAATAGCGGGTTCGCGACCGAGGACGCGGGCTTGTCGAGGACGCGGGTTTATTGCAGCGAGCCGGCCGCGCGCGGCAGCGCCGCGGCGGGGCCACTCGCCAGCGCCAGCACGTCGGCCATCTGGCCGGCCAGCGCGCGGCCGACCTGGAACGACAGCTCGGCGCCGCCGGGCAGGCGGAACGACAGGATCAGGTCCGGCGCGCCACCGGCGTCGCGTCCCACCGTCCAGGCCTCGCAGGGCATCACGAACTTGACGCCGCGCTGCTTGTGGCGGATGCGCTCGGACGAGCCGATCGCGTTCGACAGCGCCGCCAGCAGTTCATGCATCACCGAGCAGTGCAGGGCGATGCGATCGGGCTGGTTGCTGTTGAGCATCAGGTACTGCCCGTCTTCGGTCAGCTCGAAGCCGTGCAGCGCATCGATCGAATAGGAAGCCTGGGGCGGTGCCATCGTCGCGATCCGGTGGGAAAACGGAAGCGAGTATCGCGTTGCGCGTGAGTCGACGGGTTACCTGCCGTTTACTGCATGTTTCTTTCCGGCTGCTGACGGGATCGAGGCAGAGGAAGGAGGGCGCGGCGCCGGCATCGATTGCTTGCGCCGGGCTCGTCGTGCAAGGGATGGGGCGCTCGCGCGGAAGCCGCGCGAGCCGGCGGATGGATGAGCGGCGCGCGCCGCATTTCGGCTTGCTGCATGGGCGAGCGGGAGCCGGCGCGCGTCGTTCGCGAAGGCCAATCGTTCGGAAAGCGAAAGGATCGTCGGCCTTCTCGAAACGGCATGTTTCCCGATTCTTGCGGCGCGTTACCGCTGGCGGGGCGAGGGCCGCGACGCGCGCGGGGAATCAGCCGTTTTCCGGCGGCAGCGCGTGCAGGGCGCCCTGGTGGCGCTTCACGATCCGCACCGTCTCGGCCGCGAAGGCGCGCAGGCCGGGATCGCCGCCGTCGCGCGCCTCCTTGGCGAAGGCGGCGCCGTCGGCCGCGTGGATGGTCTTCATCTCGGCGATGAAGGCATCGTCGAAGGCGGGGCCCGACAGGCCGCGCAGCTTGTCGAGGCGCTGCGTGAAGGCCGCGTTCAGTTGCGTATCGACCTCGATGCCGGCCGCGCCCGCGGCGGCCAGCAGCTTGGCGCCCACCAGTTGGTGGTCGTGTGCCTCGGTGCTGCCGAGATCGACGATGTCCTGCCGCGCGCCTTGCCGGGCCGCGACCTTGCCGGCCTCGACCTCGAACATGCCGCCTTGCGAGACCATCGCGACGAAGGCGCGGTCGGCGTCGGACGTCGCGCCGCCGGCCGCATGCGCGGCGAGCGGGGCGAGGCTTGACGTCAGCAGCGCGACGGCGGCGCTGCAACACAGGGAAACCAGGGAACGACGATGCATGGATGACCTCTACTCGTGACGGTTCGGGGAGCTTCGGCGCCCGGACGAAGGCCGGGGCCGTCACGAGACAACACGGCTTTCGTCTGTTTTATTCCCGCCCTCAACGCGGCGGATACGCAGCATCCCCCAGGCATGCCGCCAGCCACCCCTCGTCGATCTCCCCGACATCGGCATCGAGCAGGGGCGCCGCAGGCACCGGCGGCGCTTCGTTGCGGGTCGCCTCGGCGTCGAGTTGCGCCGGCCAGCGCGCCGCGGTGCCCTTGGCATCGTCATCCGGACAGGCCTGCCCGGCTTCGCCGCCGCCGATCGAGCAACTCGCCACGGCCGTCAGCCTGCCGTTGACCACGCGCCCGACCTCGCGCCGTTCGGAAACGCTGCCGCTGGCCCAATCCTGGTTGACCGAGCAGACGCGGTCATGATGCTGGAAACGCTGCGTGCCGAAGCAGCCGTAGCTATAGCTGCCTGCTTGGGGGAGGAAATCGCAGGATGTCTGGTAGCCGGCGAACGGGCCGCCTGTATAGCGTGCCTCGAAGGCGCGTTGCGCCAGCGCGATCTCGACCAGGCGCCGCTGATAGGGGTTGTGCATGCCTGCCTGCGAGAGCACGCGCGTGCGGTCCCGGATCGCCTTCAGCACGATCTCGCGCCGCGTGGCTTCGTCGGGCGGGCCCTGGCCGTCGTCGACGGCATCGAGATGGCCGAGCTGCGCATCGCGGCGCAGCAGCCAGCGCCGCTGGCCGGCCACCAGCATCGCGCGGATCCCTTCGTCGCCGGCGGCCTTCAGCGTGGCCGCGTAGGCGGCGCCCATCGCCGCGTCCGCAGCCTGCAGCCGCCGGTCCGCGCAGATCGTCCGCTCGATCGGGCTGGCCGCCTTGCGGCAGTCGATGGCATGCGCGGCCGGCGCCGCGAGCAGCGCGGCGGCGAGCAGGGCGAGGGCGCGCGGGGAAGGACATGGCATGACCTGATCTCCTGGTTGTCTGTTTCTTGTTTCAGCCGATGTCGCATCGGCACTGCACGACATCGACATCGACATCGGCATCACCCTGCACGGCGCCGCGCAGGCTGCGCCTTGCCGCCCGCGGCCGGCTTGCCGGCATCGCGATCGAGCAGCGCCGCGAAGCGATCGGCCAGCGTCGGCCGCGAACGGTTCGGCCACACCGCGCTCAGCTCGAAGAAGGGCAGCGCATCGCCGTCGCGCACCTCGCACACGCGCACGCCCGAGAAGCGCAGCGCCTGCACCGAAGCCGGCAGCAGCGAGGCGCCGCAACCGGCCGCGACGCAGGCGAGCACCGTCAGCGAGCGGTTCGCGTCCTGCACGATATTGGCCTCGCAGCCGGCCTTGCGGAACGCGCTGAGGATACCGGCGCGCACCACCGGCAACTGCCCTTGCGGGAACCACACCAGGCCGATGCGCGCCAAGTCGGCCAGCGCGAGCCGGCCGTCGGCGCCGAGCGCGTGCGTCTCGTGCACCACCGCGTGCAGCCTCTCGCGCGCGATCAGCTTCTCGTGCATGCGCCCGCGCACCACCACCGGCGTATGCAGCAGGCCGATGTCGATCTCGCCCGATTCCAGCGCGGCGGCCTGCTCGGCATTGCTCATCTCGCGCAGCGCCAGCTCCACGTTCGGCACCTCGGCGCGCAGCGCCGCGATCGCGCGCGGCAGCACCTCGAACAGCGCCGCCGAGACGAAGCCGATCGCCAGCCGCCCGCCGCGTTGCGCGCCGATATCGCGTGCGCGCGCCTCGGCGGCCTCGATGCGCGCCACGCTCAGGCGGATGTCGTCGACGATCGCCTCGCCGGCGGCGGTCAGCGCCGCCCCGCGCCGCGTGCGCGAGAACAGCTTGACGCCGAGTTCGCGCTCGAGCCGCGTGATGGCCTGGCTCAGCGCCGGCTGCGCCAGGCCCAGCCGCTCGGCCGCGCCGGTCACGCTGCCGGCGTCGGCCACGGCCAGGAAATACTTGAGGATACGAGCGGATTCCATAACGCGATGCAATGAAAGATCAACGTTTCCATAGTATGCGAGCCAGGCGCATCCCGCCAGAATGCGTGCTATCAATCAATTGCCGCCGGCGCATCAGCCGGCGCGCCGCGCGCCAGGCTGCGCGCAAGAGGAGACGATCATGCGCTGGTACCGGGACATCACCCCCGTCGAGAAACGAACCCTGTGGGGCTGCTTCGCGGGCTGGGCGATCGACGCCGCCGACACGCAGATCTTCTCGCTGGTGATCCCCACCTTGCTGACGGTCTGGGGCATCTCCAAGGCGCAGGCCGGGCTGATCGGCGGCGCCACGCTGGTGGCCGGCGCGCTGGGCGGGCTGCTGGCCGGCGTGTTGTCGGATCGCGTCGGCCGTGTGCGCGCGCTGCAGATCACCGTGATCTGGTTCTCGCTGTTCACCTTCCTGAGCGCCTTCGCGCAGAACTTCGAGCAATTGCTGGCGCTGAAGGCGCTGCAGGGCATCGGCTTCGGCGGCGAATGGACCGCCGGCGCGGTGCTGCTCAGCGAGACCATCAACGCGAAGCATCGCGGCAAGGCGATGGGTATCGTGCAGAGCGCCTGGGGCTTCGGCTGGGGCGGCGCGGTGCTGGTCTACACGGCGATCTTCTCGCTGGTGCCGCAGGATTGGGCCTGGCGCCTGCTGTTCGCGGTCGGCCTGCTGCCGGCGCTGCTGGTGCTCTACCTGCGCCGCAACGTGGTGGAGCCGCCGCGCGAGCCGCTGCCGGTCGACGCGAACGGCGAGCGCCAGGGCGTGCTGGCGATGGCCGCCGGCATCTTCGCGCCCTCGGTGCTGCGCACCACGGCGGTCGGCGGCCTGATCGGCCTGGGCGCGCACGGCGGCTACTACGCGATCACCACCTGGCTGCCCACCTACCTGAAGACCGAGCGCCACCTGTCGGTGCTCGGCACCGGCGGCTATCTGGCCGTGGTGATCGTCGCCTTCATCGTCGGCTGCTTCGTCAGCGCCTGGTTGCAGGACCGCATCGGCCGGCGCTGGACCGTGATCGTGTTCGCGATCGGCTGCGCGGTGATGGTCAATCTCTATACCTTCCTGCCGATCGGCGACACCACCATGCTGGTGCTGAGCTTCCCGCTCGGGCTGGTCTCGGCCGGCATCCCGGCCACCCTCGGCGCGCTGTTCAACGAACTCTACCCGCAAGGCGTGCGCGGCACCGGCGTGGGCTTCTGCTACAACTTCGGGCGCATCGTCTCGGCCGGCTTCCCGGTGCTGATCGGCCATATGAGCAGCTCAATGTCGCTGGGCACGGCGCTCGGCATCGACGCCGGCATCGCCTACGGGCTGGTGGTGATCGCCGCGCTGATGCTGCCCGAGACGCGCGGCCGCCGGATCGCGGTGCCGCTCGCCGCGAACCAGCCGGGCCGCGCCGACGACGGCCGCGCGCCGAGCGCGTCGCGCGGCTGAGCGGCATGGTCGAAGCGCGCCGCCGGCTCTTCCTTCTTCCCCGATGTCTCCCGTCCTTTCCATCATGAGCACCACGCTTGACGATCGCGCGATGCATGCCGAGTCGGGCCTGAGCGCCGCCGGCGCGGCCTGGCTGGCGGCCGCCGCGCCCGCCGTGGCCGGCATCGACAGCCATGCCCACCTGTTCGTGCGCGGCCTGCCGCTGGCCGCGCAGAGGCGCCACGCGCCCGACTACGACGCGACGCTCGATGCCTATGTGGCGCATCTGTCGGCGCATGGGCTTTCGCAAGGCGTGCTGGTGCAGCCGAGCTTCCTCGGCACCGACAACGGCTGGCTGGCCGCCGTCGCGCGTCGTTATCCGCAGCGTTTTCGCGGCGTGGCCGTGGTCGATCCCGCGATCGACGAGGCGCAACTGGCGGCGCTCGCGGCCAGCGGCGTCGTCGGCGCGCGGCTGAACCTGATCGGGCTGCCGCTACCCGACCTGGAGCAGGGGCCGTGGCCGCGTTTCCTCGCGAGGCTGAACGCGCTGGGCTGGCACATCGAGATCCATCGCGGCGCGGCCGACCTGCCGGTGCTGCTCGATGCGCTGCTGGCGCAGCGCTGCACCGTGGTGGTCGATCATTTCGGCCGGCCCGATCCGGCCGCCGGCGCGCGCGACCCGGGTTTCCGCGCGCTGCTCCGGCGCGCCGACAGCGGCCGTGTCTGGGTCAAGCTGTCGGCGGCCTATCGCAGCGTGGAGACGCAGACGCGCGCGAATGCCGGCGCGGCGGCCGGCGACGGCGCGGCAGCGGGCACGGTGCTGGCCGCCCACCTGCTGGCCGCCTTCAGCCCGCAGCGGCTGGTCTGGGGCAGCGACTGGCCGCACACGGAGCATCGCCACCTGGTCGACTATCCGTCGGCCGCGCGCGCCTTGCGGCAGTGGGTGCCCGACGAGGCGCAGCGGCGCGCCATCCTGGTCGATTCCGCGCGCGAGCTGTTCCGCTTCTGAACCTGCCGGGCCGGCGATTGTCCGCGCTTCGCGGATTCTGAATCGCCGGCTTCCCGGCTTACCCGCGCATCGACCCCGGCACACAATCGCCCCTCATCGAAGCAGGATGCCTTTCGTGGGGAGCGAGCCAGCATGAGCACCATCCAGACGCAATCACAGGCCCGGTCCGCCGGGTCGCGAGGCACGGCGCGCGCGGCCGGCGCGGTCGCCTTCACGGTGCTCTCGTGGGCGGCCGCGTTTCCGTTCATCCGCATCGGCCTGCACGAACTCTCGCCGATGCAACTGGCGGCGGCGCGTTTCGCGACCGCCGCGGTGCTGGTGCTCGGCTGGCTGGCCTGGCGCCGCCCGCGCCGGCCGACCGCGCGCGATGCGATGGCCTTCGCGCTGTCGGGGCTGCTCGGCATCGCCGGCTACAACGCCTTGCTGAACACCGCCGAGCTGAGCGTCGCGCCCGGCGCGGCCGCCTTCATCATGAGCACCTCGCCGATCGTCACCGCGATCCTCTCGACGCTGTTCCTGCGCGAGAAACTCAATCGCTGGGGCTGGGCCGGCTCGCTGTTCAGCTTCGCCGGCATCGGCCTGATCGCGAGCGGCCAGCCCGGCGGCCTGGCGCTGGGCAGCGGCACCACGCTGATCCTGCTGGCCGCCGCCGGCTCGGCCGTCTACTTCGTGCTGCAGCGCCGCCTGATTCCCGTGTACGGCCCGCTCGCCTGCACGGCCTACACGCTGCTGGCCGGCGCGGTGCTGCTGCTGCCCTGGCTGCCGGGCGCGCTGCGCTCGCTGGCGGCGCCCGGCGCGCTGCACGCGGCCCTGCCGGCGGTGCTGGTGCTGGGCATCTTCCCGGCCGCGCTCGGTTACGCGAGCTGGACCGTCGCGCTGAGCCATTTCGAGCCGGCGCGCGCCACCCACTTCCTCTACCTGGTGCCGGCCGCGGCGATGGGCTTGTCGATCTTCATGACGGGCGAGCGGCCGGGGCTGGCGACCATCGTCGGCGGGCTGATGGCGATCGCCGGCGTGGCCTTCGTCGCCTGGCGCGGGCGCGGTGCCTGAGCGGGCCGGCGCTCGCCTACCGGGGCGCCGTCTCGCGCCAGCCGGCCAGCCTGCGCCATAGCGAGGGTTCGCCGTGCTCGCGCGCGGGCAGCTCGACCAGGTAGGTGGTGCCGCGCACGCTGACCAGCACGCCCGCGTCGGGCAGCGCGAGCGGCGGGCTGCCGTCGCGGGGGTTCAGGTAGGGGCGCGCGGCGGCGCCGCTATCGGCATGCATCGAATTCGGAAGGCGGTGCATCGGGCGGATGTCCTGTCGATGAGAGGAGCGGCTCGCGCTCAGTAGCGCACCCGTCCGAGCAGCCGGAGCGGGTCGAGGGCGCGCTGGACGGTGCCGGCCAGCGCTTGCAGCGGGGCCGGCACGTGCTTGCGATACCAGGCGAGATTGACCGGGCCCACGCCGTGTTCGGCGCTGAAGCAGCCGCCCAGGCGCGCGACGCGTTCGTACAGCGCGCCGCGCAGGGCGATCTGCTGCATCGGCCCGTAGCGCGCGCTCTGCGCCGGCGGAATGGTCACCACCAAATGGCAGCCGCCGTCGCCGAAATGGCCGAAGGCATAGGCATGCAGGTCGGGATGGGCCTCGGCCAGCCAGCCCATCGCCTCCTCCACGAAGGGCGCGAGCTCGCCGCGCGCGAACGAGACGTCGAACGACAGCGGCAGGCCGTCGGCGGCCACCGCCAGCGGCAGCGCGTCGCGCAGCTTCCAGAAGCGCTCGCTGGCCGCGCAGGCCGCGTCGAGCGCGATGCCGTCGCGGCTCAGCGCCTCGAGCGTGTCCAGCGCGCGCGTCTCGAGCAGCGCGTCGAGCCCCGGCATCGCGCTGGCCACCTCGAACAGCGCGAAGCAGGCGGCGCCCTCGGCCGGCAGCGGCGCGCCGATCTGCGGGAAGGCCTCGGTCACGCGCGCCACCGCGCCGGCCGACATGAACTCGAAGGCCGAGAGCAGTTCGCCGAAGGCCTGTTCGAAGGCCAGCAGCGCCCGCGTGGCCGCCTGGTAGGAGGCGAACGCGACGAAGCCGGCGTAGGACGAGCGCTCGAGCGGCGCGAGCGCGAACGAGACCGCGGTGATCAGCCCGTTCGCGCCGCCCGCGCCGACGAACAGCGCGGTCGGGTCGAAGCCGGCATTGCGCTTGCGCAGCGGGGCGAGCGTATCCACCACGCTGGCCTGCGCGTCGGCCAGCACGGCCTCGATGCCGAGCACGTTGCGGCGCACGTCGCCGTACTTGATCAGGCGGCTGCCGCCGGCGTTCGCGCCCACCAGGCCGCCGGCCGACGGGTCGCTGCCGAGGTCGATCGGCAGCGTGAGCCCGTGCTCGTGCGCGGCGCGATTGATCTCGGAGAGCCGCGCGCCGGCCTCGACGGTGATGCTGCGATTGACCGGGTCGAGCGAGCGGATCCGGCGCAGGCGGTCGAGGGCGACCACGCATTGCGCGCCGCTGCGATCGGGCACGGCCGCGCCCACCAGCCCGCTGCGCTCGCCCTGCGGGATCAGCACCACGCCTTGCGCGACGGCCGCCCGCACCAGGGCGCGGGCCTGTTCGGTCGAGGCCGGGCGCGCGATGCCGAGCGC
>NZ_VWWK01000103.1:0-25679 GCF_011753035.1 Burkholderia sp. Ax-1720
CCGCGGCGGGCGGCACCGGCTGCGGCAGCGCCGTGAAGCCCGTGGCGATCTCCACCGGCCGCGTGGTGTCGCCCACCACCGGCGCGCTGACCGGCTCGGTCGCCGAGGCGGCGGCGGCCACCGCGGCGGCCTCGTTGGTCGGGTTCTGGCGCTCGACCAGGTAGAAGTCCAGCACCTTGCGCGCGATCGGGCCGGCCGACTGCGCGCCCCAGCCGCCGTTCTCGACGATCAGCGCGAGCGCGATCCGCGGGTGGTCGGCCGGCGCGTAGGCGGTAAACAGCGCGTGGTCGCGCAGGTGCTCGGCCAGCAGGTGGCCGTGGTAGTTGGCGCCCTGCAGCGAGAACACCTGGGCCGTGCCGGTCTTGCCGGCCGCCGTGTAGGCTGCGCCGCGGAAGATCTTGTAGGCGGTGCCGGACGGATTCTCGATCACGTTCTCCAGGCCGCGCTTGACCACGTCGATGTCGGCCTGCTTGAGCGGGATCACCTCGCTTTCCTTGGGCACCGTCAGGTGCCGCTCGCGGGTGATCGGGTTCTCGACTTCCTTGACCAGGTGGGGCTTCATCACCACGCCGTTGTCGGCCAGCGTGGCCATCGCGTGCGCCAGCTGCAGGATCGTGAAGGAGTTGTAGCCCTGGCCGATCCCCAGGCTGATGGTCTCGCCGTCGTACCACTTCTGCAGCGCGGGCTTGCGGAAGGTCTTCTTCTTCCATTCCGGCGAGGGCAGCACGCCGCGCGCCTCGCCCTGGATGTCGATGCCGGTGATCTGGCCGAAGCCGAACGGCTTCATGAAGTTGGCGATGTTGGTGACGCCCAGGTCGCGCGCCAGCATGTAGAAATAGGTGTCGTTCGACACCATGATGGCGCGGTTCATGTCCACCCAGCCCTGGCCCGAGCGCACGTCGTTGCGGAAGGTGTGGCCGCCGAAGGTGAAGTAGCCGGGATCCTGGAAGCCCCAGCCCGGCGTGCGCTTGCCCAGCTCCAGGCCGGCCAGCGCCATGAAGGGCTTGTAGGTCGAGCCGGGCGGGTAGGTGCCGTGCAGCGGGCGGTTCAGCAGCGGCTTGTCGGGCGAGTTGTTGAGCTCGTCCCAGGTCTGCTGGTCGATGCCGTCCACGAAGGAGTTGGGATCGAAGCTCGGCGAGGACACGAAGGCCAGCACGTCGCCGGTGGCCGGCTCGATCGCCACCAGCGCGCCGCGCTTGCCGGCGAAGGCCTGCTCGGCCACCTGCTGCAGGCCGATGTCGAGCGACAGCACCAGGTTGTTGCCGGGCGTGGCCTGGGTGCGCGAGAGCGTGCGCACCGGGCGCCCGCCGGCGGTCACCTCGACCTCCTCGAAGCCGGTGATGCCGTGCAGGTCGGTCTCGTAGCTCTGCTCGACGCCGATCTTGCCGATGTAGTCGGTGCCCTTGTAGTTGTTGGCGTCGCGACGCGGATCGTAATGCTCGGGATCGCTGTCGTTCTCGTCGCTCATCGCGTCGATTTTGTCCTGGTCGCGCTTCGAGATCCGGCCGATGTAGCCGATCACGTGCGCGGCGGTGGGCCCCAGCGGGTACTGGCGGAACAGCCGCGCGCGCACCTCGACGCCGGGGAAGCGCCAGCGCTGCGCGGTGAAGCGCGCGACTTCCTCGTCGGTCAGGCGGGTGCGGATCGGCAGGCTCTCGAAGTTCTTCGAGTCCTCCTGCAGCTTCTTGAAGCGGCGCCGGTCGCGCGCGTCGATCGGCACCACCTCGGAGAGCGCGGTGATGGTGTTGTCGAGCGTGTCGGTCAGCTTCGAGGGCGTGATCTCGAGCGTGTAGGCCGAGTAGTTGCGCGCCAGCACCACGCCGTTGCGGTCGGTGATGATGCCGCGGTTCGGCACGATCGGCGCCACCGAGATGCGGTTCTCGTCGGCCTGCAGCGCGTACTTGCCGTGCTGCCAGACCTGCAGGTAGAAGAAGCGCGTGGCCAGCAGCCCGAAGCAGACGAACACGAACAGGCCCGCCGCCGCGACGCGCAGGCGGAACTTCGAGAGCTGCTGCTGGGTGTCCTTGAATTCGGTCATGCGGAATCGGGGAAAAGCGGGGGCAGGACGGCGGCCGGCGCCTGGGCCGGCATCGCGGCCGGCAGGGCGACGGCGGCGAGCGGCGCCGGGGAGGACGGAAGCGGGGCGCTCGACATGAGGCGGCCGGGGCGGCTCAGATCGGCCGCGTGTCGTCCGGATCGACCGGGCGGCGTTGCGGCATCAACAGCAGGAGGCTGGCGACCGGCCACAGCACGGCCTCCACGAAGCCGTCGACCAGGTAGCTCCAGCCGGGGAAGGCGGCGCCCATGATCAGGCGGATCACGAACGGCACCAGCTGGGCCAGCACCAGCAGCGGCGCGACGTAGAACATCTGCACGCCGAGCGAGAGCCACAGCACGCGGCGGTGGATCGTGATCGCGCCATAGGACAGCAGCGTGTAGGCCAGCGCGTGCTCGCCGAGCAGGCCGGCGTCGTGCACGTCCATCAGGATGCCGAGCAGGAAGGCCACGCCCATGCCGACCTTGCGCGGCTGGTGGATGTTCCAGAACAGCAGCACCAGGGCCACGAAGTCGGGCACGCCGGGCAGCCGGCCCCAGGGCATCAGGTTCAGCAGGAAGGCGACCGCCAGGCTGAAGACGATGAAGGTCGGGTTGACCGGCTGCAGGATGTATTGCGGGCGGCTCATGGCTGCGTTCCCCGGGACGGCGCGGCGGCCGGGGCCTGCTGGGTGGCTGGCGGGGCGGGCTGGGTATTGGTTGCCGGCTTCGCGGCGGGCGCGGGGCGGCCGCTCCTGGCGGCGGGGGCTGCCGGGGCGGCCTGGGCCGGCGCCGGCGCGGTGGCGGCTGGCTTCTCGCCGGCGGCGGGCGCCGCGCCCTTGCCCTTGTCGGCGGCCTTCGCGCCCTTCTTGCCCTTGGCGTTCTTGTCCGCGTCCGGGTCGACCGGGCGCGGCGGCACGTCGTTCTGGTAGTGCAGCACCAGCATCTCGCGCGCGCCGCGCACCGCCGCCACCGGCATGCAGACCACGTGCGCGAAGGCGGTGTCGGCCAGCTTGTCGATCCGCACCACCTTGGCCACCGGCAGGCCCGGCGGGTAGGTGCCGTCCAGGCCGCTGGTCACCAGCTCGTCGCCCACCATCAGGTCGGCGCTGGTCGGCACGAAGCGCAGGTCCAGCGAATCGCCCTTCGGGGTGCCGTAGATCACGCTGCGCAGCCCGGTGCGCAGCACCTGCACGGGAATCGCCAGGTCGCGATCGGTGATCAGGGTGATCTCGGACTGCAGCGGGAACACGCGCGTGACCTGGCCGACCACGCCGTCCTCGGTCACCACCGGCGCGCCGTTCTGGATGTCGTCGTGCGAGCCGTGGCCGATCACCACCTTCTGCGAGAACGGATCGCTGGTGTCGTACTGGATCTCGACCGGGGTGGACTGGGCGGCGATCCGCGCGCGCAGGCCCAGCACGGCGCGCAGGTGCGCGTTGTCGGACATCAGCTGGCCGGCCTGGTTGGCCTGCAGCGACAGCGCCAGGTTGCGCTCGCGCAGCTGCTGGTTGTCGTGGCGCAGCGAGGCATTGGTGGCGGCGAGGTCGGCGGCGCCCATGAACAGGTCGCGCGGCACCAGCGCGGCCCGTTGCAGCGGGAACAGCGCGGTGCCCAGGATGCCCCGGACGATTTCGAGCGTACTGAAGCGCGCATCCGAGACGAGGAGCGCGATCGCCAGCGCGACGAAGAAGATCAGCCGCGCGAGCGCGGAAGGACCTTGCTTGAAGAGGGGCGGCGGACTGTATTCCATGGTCGGCGCCGGGCGCTTGATCGGTTAAATGATCCTCAGACGCGAAAAACGCGCGGCGGTTCGGCTGATCTTGCCAAGCCGGCGCGTCGCGCGTGCGTCGTCGGTGACTGCTGCCGGGGGCGGGCGCCCGCCGGCATGGGCCGCGCGCGTCGCCCGACGACGCGGCCCGGGCCCGGATTTATTCGTACGAGAAGATGCTGCCGAGCTTGTCCATGCGCTCGAGCGCCATGCCGGAGCCGCGCACCACGCAGGTCAGCGGATCCTCGGCGACCAGCACCGGCAGGCCGGTTTCCTCGGCCAGCAGGCGGTCCAGGTCGCGCAGCAGCGCGCCGCCGCCGGTCAGCATCATGCCGCGCTCGGCGATGTCGGCGCCCAGTTCCGGCGGGGTCTGTTCGAGGGCGATTTTCACCGACGAGACGATCTGGTTCAGCGGATCGGTCAGCGCCTCGAGGATTTCGTTGCTGGAGATCGTGAAGCTGCGCGGGATGCCTTCCGACAGGTTGCGGCCCTTCACTTCCATCTCCTTGACCTCGGAGCCGGGGAAGGCGGAGCCGATTTCCTTCTTGATCGCCTCGGCGGTCTGCTCGCCGATCAGCATGCCGTAGTTGCGGCGGATGTAGTTGACGATCGCCTCGTCGAACTTGTCGCCGCCCACGCGCACCGAACCCTTGTAGACGATGCCGCCCAGCGAGATCACGCCCACCTCGGTGGTGCCGCCGCCGATGTCGACCACCATCGAGCCGGTGGCTTCCGAGACCGGCAGGCCGGCGCCGATCGCGGCCGCCATCGGCTCCTCGATCAGGTAGACCTGCGAGGCGCCGGCGCCGTGCGCGGCTTCCTTGATGGCGCGGCGCTCGACCTGGGTCGAGCCGCAGGGCACGCAGATGATGATGCGCGGCGAGGGCGAGAACATCCGCGACTCGTGCGCCGTCTTGATGAACTGCTTGATCATCTGCTCGGTGACGGTGAAGTCGGCGATCACGCCGTCTTTCATCGGACGGATCGCCTCGATGTTGCCCGGCACCTTGCCGAGCATCTGCTTGGCTTCCTTGCCGACCGCCTGGATCGTCTTCTTGCCGTTGGGGCCGCCTTCCTGGCGGATCGACACGACGGACGGCTCATCGAGGACGATGCCCTTGCCGCGCATGTAGATGAGGGTGTTTGCGGTGCCGAGATCGATCGCGAGATCGTTGGAGAAGTAGCTGCGCAAAAAACCGAACATTCAGAATCCTGTCTCGCTCTGGGCCGACCCCGGGCCGAGTTGGCGCGCTGGGGTGGCGGCGGAAAAAATAACAGCCTCGGATCGGGCGGGAGCGGCCGCCTCGGGAACGCGAAGCTGCGTGTGAAATCTACCGGGGCCGTCGCGCGAGCCGCGCGGCAGGCGGGCTGGTGGCAGCCGGCTTGCAGCTAACGGTAAGCCGTGCGGGAGGGACGGTCCGGGGCTGGGTCGAACGCGTAATGATACCTTATAATTTCCGGGTATTTGAACCCAAACGGACCGTCAATTCACCGCTTCGTCCCCGCTTTTTGAGGGTTCGAACGAGTCCTCCAACCCCCTGTCGCGGCGCGGCTTCCGATGCGTCGCACAAGCCCAGTTTTTCCGGTGAAACGCATGGCTTTGACCCTGAACGATGTGAAACGCATCGCGCACCTCGCGCGGCTCGAGATAGCCGACGCCGAGGCCGAGCACACGCTCGCCCAGCTCAACGACTTCTTCGGCCTCGTCGAGCAGATGCGCGCCGTCGACACGACCGGCATCGCGCCGCTCGCGCACCCGATCGAGCAGATCCAGGACGTGGCCCAGCGCCTGCGCGAGGATGCCGTGACCGAGCACGTGAATCGCGACGAGAACCAGCGCCCGGCGCCTGCGGTCCAGGAAGGCCTGTTCCTGGTGCCGAAGGTGATCGAATAACAAGGCCGGCCCGCCCGGCCCGGGATCGCGGCTCGCCGCGCTCGCTCAAGAATCCAGGAATCCTCCAGCAATGCATGCCAACAGCCTGACCGAACTGCGCGCCGCGCTCGACGCCGGCCAAACCTCGGCCGTCGAGCTCGCGCAGCTCTACCTGCAACGCATCGACGCGGCGCGCGAGCTCAACGCGTTCGTCCACGTCGACCCCGATCTCACCCTGGCCCAGGCGCGCGCCGCCGACGCCGCGCGCGCGGCCGGCACCGCCGGCCCGCTGGCCGGCCTGCCGATCGCCCACAAGGACGTGTTCGTCACGCGCGGCTGGCGCTCCACCGCCGGCTCGAAGATGCTGGCCGACTACACCAGCCCGTTCGACGCCACCGTGGTCGAGCGGCTCGCCGCGGCCGGCATGGTGACGCTCGGCAAGACCAACATGGACGAGTTCGCGATGGGCTCGTCCAACGAGAACTCGGCCTTCGGCGCCGTCAAGAACCCCTGGGACACCCTTGCCGTGCCGGGCGGCAGCTCGGGCGGCAGCGCCGCGGCGGTGGCCGCGCGCCTGGCGCCGGCCGCCACCGGCACCGATACCGGCGGCTCGATCCGCCAGCCGGCCTCGTTCGCCGGCGTCACCGGCATCAAGCCGACCTACGGGCGCGTGTCGCGCTACGGCATGATCGCCTTCGCCTCTTCGCTCGACCAGGGCGGCCCGATGGCGCAGAGCGCGGCCGACTGCGCGCTGCTGCTCGACGCGATGGCCGGCTTCGACGCGCGCGATTCCACCAGCCTGGAGCGCGACGACGAGCAGTTCGGCCGCCATCTCGGCCAGGCCTGGACGCCCGACGCGGCGGCCGGCCGGCCGCTCGAGGGCCTGCGCATCGGCCTGCCGAACGAGTATTTCGGCGAAGGCCTGGCAGCCGACGTGCGCGCGGCGATCGACGCGGCGCTCAAGCAGTACGAGGCGCTCGGCGCCACCCTGGTGCCGGTCTCGCTGCCCAAGACGGAACTCTCGATCCCGGTCTATTACGTGATCGCGCCGGCCGAGGCCTCCTCGAACCTGTCGCGCTTCGACGGCGTGCGCTACGGCCATCGCGCCGCCCAGTACGGCGACCTGCTCGACATGTACAAGAAGTCGCGCGCCGAGGGCTTCGGGCCCGAGGTCAAGCGCCGGATCCTGGTGGGCACCTACGTGCTCTCGCACGGCTACTACGACGCCTACTACCTGCAGGCGCAGAAGATCCGCCGCATCATCGCGCAGGATTTCCAGAACGCCTTCGAGCAGTGCGACGTGATCATGGGCCCGGCCTCGCCGAGCGTGGCCTGGGATCTCGGCGCCAAGGGCGACGATCCGGTCCAGATGTACCTGGCCGATATCTACACGCTGTCGGTGAGCCTGGCGGGCCTGCCCGGCATGAGCGTGCCCTGCGGCTTCGGCGCCGGCGCCAATGCGCGCCGCCCGGTCGGCTTGCAGATCATCGGCAACTATTTCAACGAAGCCCGGATGCTGCAGGTGGCCGACGCGTTCCAGCGCGTGACCGACTGGCACAAGCAAGTTCCGGCGGGGGTGTAAGACATGGCTCAGCAGTGGGAAGTCGTTATCGGTCTGGAGACGCACGCGCAATTGTCGACGGCGTCGAAGATCTTCTCGGGCGCCTCGACGCAGTTCGGCGCGGAACCCAACACCCAGGCCTGCGCGGTCGACCTGGCCCTGCCCGGCGTGCTGCCGGTGCTCAACCGCGGCGCGGTGGAGCGGGCGATCCGGCTGGGCCTCGCGCTCGGCTCGACGGTGGCGCAGCGCAGCATCTTCGCGCGCAAGAATTACTTCTACCCGGATCTCCCCAAGGGCTACCAGATCAGCCAGTACGAGATCCCGGTGGTGCAGGGCGGCCAGCTCACGATCCAGGTGCCGGCCAACGAGAAGGCGGGCAAGGAAGCCTACTCGAAGACCATCAACCTGACGCGCGCCCACCTGGAAGAGGACGCCGGCAAGTCGCTGCACGAGGACTTCGCGGGCATGACGGGCATCGACCTGAACCGCGCCGGCACGCCGCTGCTCGAGATCGTCACCGAGCCCGAGATGCGCAGCGCCGCCGAGGCGGTGGCCTATGCCAAGGCGCTGCACGCGCTGGTGATGTGGCTCGGCATCTGCGACGGCAACATGCAGGAAGGCTCGTTCCGCTGCGACGCGAACGTCTCGGTGCGCCCGCTGGGGCAGGAGAAGTTCGGCACGCGCGCCGAGATCAAGAACCTGAACTCGTTCCGCTTCCTGGAGGACGCCATCAACTACGAGGTGCGTCGCCAGATCGAGCTGATCGAGGACGGCGGCACGGTGGTGCAGGAAACCCGCCTCTACGATCCGGACAAGCGCGAGACGCGCTCGATGCGCAGCAAGGAAGACGCACAGGATTACCGCTATTTCCCGGATCCGGACCTGATGCCGGTGGTGATCGACCCGAAGTGGATCGAGCGCGTGCGCGGCGAGATGCCGGAGCTGCCGGCCGCGATGCAGCAGCGTTTCGTCGAGCAGTACGGCGTGACGCCCTATGACGCGGTGGTGCTGACCGCCAGCAAGGCGATGGCGGCCTACTTCGAGGCGCTGGTGGGCAAGGCCGGCGCGGCCAATGCCAAGGTGGCCGCGAACTGGCTGATGGGCGACGTGTCGTCGCTGCTGAACCGCGAGGGCATCGAGATCGACGCCAGCCCCGTGTCGGCCGCCCAGCTCGCGCTGGTGCTGCAGCGCATCGCCGACGGCACCATCTCGAACAAGATCGCCAAGGAAATCTTCCAGGCGATCTGGGACGAGAAGGCCGGCGACGAAGCCGCCGCCGATCGCATCATCGAGGCCAAGGGGCTCAAGCAGATCTCCGACAGCGGCGCGCTGGAGGCGATCATCGACGAGGTGCTGGCGGCCAACGCCAAGTCGGTCGAGGAGTTCCGCGCCGGCAAGGAGAAGGCCTTCAACGCGCTGGTCGGCCAGGCGATGAAGGCGACCAAGGGCAAGGCGAACCCGGCCCAGGTCAACGAGCTGCTGAAGAAGAAGCTGGGCTGAGGCGGGGGCGGGCCGCGGCGGGATCGCCTGCCGCAGGATCGCCTGCCGCTTCAACGGGCCGCTGCCGGG
The DNA here is from genome assembly GCF_011753035.1 of Burkholderia sp. Ax-1720. Lineage (NCBI taxonomy): Bacteria > Pseudomonadati > Pseudomonadota > Betaproteobacteria > Burkholderiales > Burkholderiaceae > Burkholderia > Burkholderia sp. Ax-1720. Next base: position 8,809 of record NZ_VWWK01000103.1, read on the forward strand.
CCGGGTGTCCGCGGCGGCTCGTTGCGTTATGCTCGTCGGTTCGTGTCGCGGCAGCGGCCATGCCGGCAGCGTCCGCGACATCCCGAACCCGTTCCAGGAGGCAGTGATGGCGAAGCCAGTGTCGCTCGACGATTTCCTCGTACCGTTCCACACCGACGAGAAGGCCGCGGCCGCGTTCCAGCTCGATCGGTTCGAGCCCGGCGCCAAGCCGTTCTCGGCGGGCTCGAAGGACACCGACCGGGCGCGCCTGTCCGAGCTGTCGATGAAGATCGACGCGCTGCAGGACATGCTGCACACGCAGCCGCGCAAGCGCCTCCTGCTGGTGCTGCAGGGCATGGACACCAGCGGCAAGGACGGCACCGTGCGCGCGGTGTTCCACGAGGTCGACCCGCTCGGCCTGCGGGTGGTGCCGTTCAAGGCGCCCACCTCGGTCGAGCTGGCGCACGACTTCCTCTGGCGCGTCCACGCGCAGGCGCCGGCCGCCGGCGAGCTGACCATCTTCAACCGCAGCCACTACGAGGACGTGCTGGTGCCGCGCGTGCTGGAGAGCATCGACAAGACCGAATGCGAGCGTCGCTTCCGGCAGATCCGCCAGTTCGAGGAGATGCTGCACGAATCGGGCACCACCATCGTCAAGTGCTTCCTGCACATCTCAAAGGGCGAGCAGCGCGAGCGCCTGCAGTCGCGTATCGACGATCCGAACAAGCACTGGAAGTTCGACGTCTCCGATCTCGAGGCGCGCAAGGACTGGGATGCCTACCAGATCGCCTATCGCGACGCGCTGGCCGCCACCTCGGCGCCGCATGCGCCTTGGTACGTGATCCCGGCCGATTCCAAGACGCATCGCAACGTGATGGTCGCCGAGCTGCTGCTGCGCGAGCTGACCGCCATGAAGCTGGCCTATCCGCCCGCCAAACCCGAACTGGAGGGCGTGAAGGTCGAGTGAGCCGCCGCCCGGATCACGCCTTGCGCCCCAACCCACGAACCGAACAACACTGAACGGAAACACATCATGCTGCGTGTCATCACGGCGAACCTGAACGGCATCCGATCGGCCGCGAAGAAGGGCTTCTTCGACTGGCTCGGCGACCAGAAGGCCGACTGCGTCTGCGTCCAGGAAATCAAGGTGTCGGCCGACGACCTGCCGGCCGAGTTCGCGGCGCCGCACGGCTTCACCGGCCATTTCCACCATGCCGAGAAGAAGGGCTACAGCGGCGCGGGCCTCTACACGCGGCGCGAGCCCGACGACCTGATCATCGGCTACGGCAGCAGCGAGTTCGACAGCGAGGGGCGTTATGTCGAGGCGCGCTACGGCAAGCTCTCGGTGATCTCGGTCTACGTGCCCTCGGGCTCGAGCGGCGAGGAGCGCCAGCAGGCCAAGTTCCGCTTCATGGCCGAGTTCATGCCGCACCTGGCCGAGCTGAAGGCGAAGAAGCGCGAGGTGATCCTCTGCGGCGACGTCAACATCGTCCACAAGGAAATCGACATCCGCAACTGGAAGAGCAACCAGAAGAACTCGGGCTGCCTGCCCGAGGAGCGCGCCTGGCTGACCCAGCTGTTCGACGAGGTCGGCTACGTCGACGTGTTCCGCACGCTCGACCCGCGCCCGGACCAATACACCTGGTGGAGCAACCGCGGCCAGGCCTACGCGAAGAACGTGGGGTGGCGGATCGACTACCAGATCGCCACGCCGGGCGTGGCTGGTACCGCCAAGCAGACCTCGATCTTCCGCGATATCAAGTTCAGCGACCACGCGCCGCTGACGGTCGACTACGACTACAAGTAAGCGCGAGGCCGCTCGATGAAACGGCGCCGCCGGGAGGAATCCCGGCGGCGCCGTTCTGCTTTCGCGGCGAGGCTGGCGCGCCGCCGGGCGGCAGCGCCTCACCTCATCGCCTGCCCGACTTCAGGCTGCCTGCTTCAGCGAGGCGATGTCGATCACGAAGCGGTACTTCACGTCGCTCTTGAGCATGCGCTCGTAGGCGGCATTGATGTCCTGGATCTTGATCATCTCGATGTCCGAGGCGATGCCGTGCTCGGCGCAGAAATCGAGCATCTCCTGCGTCTCGGCGATGCCACCGATCAGCGAGCCGGCCAGGCGGCGACGCTTGAAGATCAGGTTGAACACCTGCGGCGACGGGTGGTCGTGCTCGGGCGCGCCCACCAGCGTCATGGTGCCGTCGCGCTTGAGCAGGTTCAGGAACGGGTTGAGGTCGTGCTGCGCGGCCACCGTGTTGACGATCAGGTCGAAGGAGTTGAGATGCGCGTTCATCTGCGCCTCGTCCTTCGAGATCACCACTTCGTGCGCGCCCAGGCGCTTGCCGTCCTCGATCTTCGAGGGCGAGGTGGTGAACAGCACCACGTGCGCGCCCATCGCGCGGGCCAGCTTCACCCCCATGTGACCGAGGCCGCCCAGGCCGACGATGCCGACCTTCTTGCCGGGGCCCGCGCCCCACTGGCGCAGCGGCGAATAGGTGGTGATGCCGGCGCACAGCAGCGGCGCGGCGGCGGCCGGGTCGAGCTTGTCCGACACGCTCAGCACGAAGGCCTCGTCGACCACCACCTGCGAGGAGTAGCCGCCGTAGGTGATCTCGCCCGTCACGCGGTCCTGGCCGTTGTAGGTGCCGACGAAGCCGTTCTCGCAGTATTGCTCGAGGCCGTCCGCGCAGCTCGGGCAGGTGCGGCAGGAATCGACCAGGCAGCCGACGCCGACCATGTCACCGGTCTTGAAGCGCGTCACTTCCGGGCCGACCGCCGTCACGCGGCCGACGATCTCGTGGCCCGGTACCACCGGGTAGACCGAGTTGCGCCACTCGTTGCGCGTCTGGTGCAGATCGGAGTGGCAGACGCCGCAGTAGAGGATCTCGATCTGGACGTCGAGATCGCGCAGCGCGCGTCGCTGGATTTCGAGGGGGGCGAGCGGCGAAGTCGCGCTCTGCGCCGCGTAGGCGTAAGTCGTGCTCATTGAGGAGGCTCCTTACCATGGGAATCGAAACGATTCGTGCAGCCGCTGGAACGAAGTACCCGGAGGATCCGGGAGGCCGCGACGAAACGGGTACCCATGGTAGGGACGGGGCTGGGGACCCGATATACCTGAAGGTCTTGAAGCTTTGCCCATTCCTCTTGAATTGTGCATTCGCAGCACGCAGGGGCCGCCCACGATGCTAGATTGCAAGCCTGATCCTATTACGGCCATGGGACGCGCAATGAGCTTCGAACCCCTGATACCGGATGGCGACCTGCGCGTGCAGCAGCGCATCATCGCGCTGCTCGGCCGGCTCGCCCCGAACGACGGCATCACGGATGCCGAACTGGAAGGCGTGCGCTTCATGCGCGTGAACACCTCCACGCCGCGCTGCCCGGTGCTCTACGAGCCCAGCATCGTGATCGTCTGCCAGGGTCGCAAGATCGGTTATGTCGGCGATCGCACCTTCGTCTACGACGAGCGCCAGTACCTGGTGATGTCGGTACCGCTGCCCTTCGAATGCGAGACCTTCACCGCCGAACACGGCCCGTTCCTGGCGATCTCGGTGCGCATCGATCTCGGCGTGATCGCCGAGCTGGCGATGCTGCTGGAGGAAACCCACGGCGCGGCGGTCAGCGAGCCCGACAGCATCTGCTCGACGCCGCTCGGCGCGCCGCTGGCCGACGCGGTGCTGCGCCTGCTGGAGGTGCTGCAGTCGCCGCACGACACGCGTGTGCTGGGCCCTTCGATCATGCGCGAGATCGGCTATCGCGTGCTGACCGGCGAGCAGGGCGACGGGATCCGCGCGGCGCTGGCCCAGCAGCATCACTTCGGCCGCATCGCCAAGGCGCTGCGCCGCATCCACATGCATCTCGAGGGCGAGCATTCGGTCGACATGCTGGCGGCCGAGGCCGGCATGAGCGCGGCCGTGTTCCATGCGCATTTCCGCCGCGTGACCGGCACCTCGCCGATGCAGTACGTGAAGGCCACGCGCCTGCATCACGCGCGGCTGCTGCTGGTGCAGCACGGCGTGAGCGCGGGCCTGGCGGCCGTGCGTGTCGGTTACGCGAGCGCCTCGCAGTTCAGCCGCGAATTCAAGCGCATGTTCGGCCGCAGCCCCGGCGACGAGGTGCGCTGGGTGCAGGCCTCGCGCGGCCTGGTGGCGAGCGACGAGACCGTCGAGGTCGAATGAGAAGGGCGCGCCGCCCGATGCGCCCGATGCGCATCCTCATCGAGATCGGTGCATCGACGCCCCCGGGCGGCTTCAGCGCAGCCGCGTCTTGCGCTGCACCGCGCTGATGCCCGCATAAGGCGGCAGCGTCTCGACGCGCTTGCCGATCGCCTTCGCATACACCGGCATCCAGTCGCCGAGCCGCTTGAGCAGGTCCTGCCGGCGGCGCTTGTCGTAAGGGTGGGCGTAGATGAAGCCGTGCGCGCGGTCGCCGCGCGTGGCGGCGGCGAGCTTGTCCCACAGCGTGATGGCCGCGCGCGGATCGAAGCCGGCGCGCGCCGCGATGTCGCCGCCGATCACGTCGGCCTCGGTCTCGTCGGTCGGCCCGTAGCGCAGCGCTGCGAGTCGCTGGGCGATGTCGGGCAGCGCCGGCAGCGGCTCGGTCAGGCCGTACAGCGAGGAGATTGGATTGGCGCCGAGCGTGGCGGCCACCTGCATGTCGCCGAGCCCCTCGCGCGCGTGCTCGCGCAGCGCATGCGCCATCTCGTGGGCGAGCAGCACGCCCCATTCGTTGTCGTTGAGCCGGAGCCGGTCGAGCAGCCCGCTGTCGACCAGCAGCTTGCCGCCCGGCAGGCCGACGATGCGCGTGCCGCGCGAGCGCACCACGTTGAGCTCCCAGTGCCAGCCCTTGACGCGATCGTTCCATTTCACCGCATAGGGCGCGAGCCGGTCGACGAAGCCGTGCAGCCGCTTCACGCGCGCGTCGTCGGCGGGCAGCAGCGTGTTCGACTGCGCGGCGGCCTGCACCATCTGGCGATATTGCGCGGTGGTGATCTGTTCCAGGACCGGCGAGGGGATCAGGTTGCGGAACGCAAAGGCATTGCCGTATTGCACGCCGGGCTGGGCCGGCGCGTAGCCGGCGGCATGCTGGGCAGCGGGAGCCGACGCGGCGGCCGCCTCGCTGGCCGCCAGCACCGGCGCGGCACAGGCCAGCAGCAAGCCGGCGGCGGCCGTGCCGAGGACTTTCGCGAACTCAGCCGGCACGCGCGGCCTCGTCCTGCGCGCGGCCGCTGCCCCAGGGCGCGACCTTGAACAGCAGCAGCATGCCCGGGATGCCGAGCGCGGCGCAGACCAGGAAGTAGTCGAACCAGCCGATCCTCGCCACGATGAAGCCGCTGGAGGCCGAGGCCAGCGTGCGCGGCACCGAGGCCAGGCTGGTGAACAGCGCGAACTGGGTGGCGGTGTAGCGCGGGTCGGTGGTGCTGGCGATATAGGCCGTGAAGGCCGCCAGCGTGAGCCCGGTGGAGAAGGTCTCGAAGCCGTACACGCCCGCCATCAGCACCGGATCGGGGCCGGCCTCGGCCAGCCAGGCGAAACCGAGCGTGGAGGCGATCTGCACCAGGCCGAAGATCCACAGCCCGCGCGCGATGCCGATCTTGACCAGCCAGATGCCGCCGAGGATGCCGCCGGCCAGGCTGGCCCAGAACGCGGTGGTCTTGGCCAGCACGCCGATCTGGGTCTTGTTGAAGCCGATGTCGAGGAAGAACGAGGTGGACAGCGTGGTGGCCATCACGTCGCCGAGCTTGTAGACGAAGATGAAACCGAGCACCAGCAGCGCGTTGCGCCAGCCGCCGCGCGCGAGGAATTCGCGGAACGGCAGGATCACCGCGTCGCGCAGGTTCTTGGGCGGCGCGCCGTGCATCTCGGGCTCGCGCACCAGCAGCGTCATCGCGATGCCGGGCAGCATGAAGGCGGCCGTCACCATGAACACGAGGGTCCAGGGCAGGTGGTCGGAGAGGATCAGCGCCAGCGAGCCTGGCACCAGCGCGGCGATCTTGTAGGCGTTCACGTGCACCGCGTTGCCGAGCCCCTGCTCGGTGTCGCGCAGCAGCTCGCGCCGGTAGGCGTCGATCACGATGTCGGAGCTCGCGCCGAACAGGGCCACCAGGGTGGTCAGCGCGGCCACGGTCCAGATCGAGTCGCGCGGCGAGACGAAGCCCAGGGTGGCGATCGCCGCGGCCACCAGCAGCTGGGTGACGAACATCCAGCCGCGCCGGCGGCCCGGGCGCCAGCCCGGCAGGCGCGGCACGTAGCGGTCCATCAGCGGCGCCCAGAGGAATTTCCACGTATAGGGAAACTGGATCAGCGCGAACAGGCCGATTTCCTTCAGGTTGACCCCTTCCGAACGCAGCCAGGCCTGCACCAGGTAGACCAGCGTGAACAACGGCAATCCCGAGGTGAAGCCGAGGAACACGCAGATCAGCATGCGCGTGTTCAGGAAGGCTCGCCAGCCGGGATGTTCGTCGTGCGCGGCCAGCGCGGGTGCGTCGTGCTGCTCGGGAGAGGTCATGAAGGGTCGTCAGGGATGGCTTCGCTTGACGCGATAGACAGCAAGACTACCACGCCAGTTCGCGCCCCAACGGACCGGCTGGCCGCCGTGCAGCACGGCCCGATCGAGGATCTCGATGCCCACCTCGGGCGCCAGCGCCTCGAAATCCTTGATGGTCAGCACCCGCACGTTGGGGGTGTTGTGCCACTGGTAGGGCAGCGATTTCGACACCGGCATGCGCCCGCGCAGCACCGACAGGCGGTGCGCCCAGTAGCCGAAGTTCGGGAACGAGACGATGCACTCGCGGCCCACGCGCACCGTCTCGCGCAGGATCGCCGCGGTCTGGTGGATGGTCTGCAGGGTCTGCGAGAGGATCGCGAAATCGAAGCTCTGGTCCTCGAACAGGCGCATCCCGTCCTCGAGGTTCTGCTGGATCACGTTGACGCCGTTCTTCACGCAGCCGAGCACGCCCGCGTCGTTGATCTCGATGCCGTAGCCGGTCACCTCGAGCTCCTCGGCCAGCAGCGCGAGCAGCGAGCCGTCGGCGCAGCCGAGGTCGAGCACGGTCGAGCGCGGCTCGACCCAGCGCGCGATGGCGCGGAAGTCCGGCCGCGCGGACAGCATCGTCAGGGCCTGCTGGTTCATGCTCCCACCTCCACGGCGATACGTTCGTAATAGGCGCGCACCACGTTGTGGTAGCGCGCGTCGTCGAGCAGGAACGCGTCGTGGCCGTGCGGCGCGTCGATCTCGGCGTAGCTGACCTGGCGGCGATTGTCGAGCAGGGCCTTGACCAGCTCGCGCGAGCGCGCCGGCGCGAAGCGCCAGTCGGTCATGAAGCTGGCCACCAGGTACTTGGCGCGGGTCTTCGCCAGCGCGGCGGTGAGATTGCCGTCGTAGGCCTTGGCCGGATCGAAGTAGTCGAGCGCGCGGGTGATCAGCAGGTAGGTGTTGGCGTCGAAGTATTCGGCGAACTTGTCGCCCTGGTAGCGCAGGTAGGACTCCACCTCGAACTCGACGTCGAAATTGAAGTTGTAGGCGTCGAGCGCGCCGTCGGCGCGGCGCAGCGCGCGGCCGAATTTCTCGGCCATGTCGTCGTCGGACAGGTAGGTGATGTGGCCGATCATGCGCGCCACGCGCAGGCCGCGGCGCGGGATCACCTGGTGCGCGTAGTAGTTGCCGCCGTGGAAGTCGGGATCGGACAGGATCGCCGAGCGCGCCACCTCGTTGAAGGCGATGTTCTGCGCCGAGAGCTTGGGCGTGGAGGCGATCACCATGCAGTGCGCCACGCGATCCGGGTACATCAGGCTCCAGGCCAGCGCCTGCATGCCGCCCAGGCTGCCGCCCATCACCGCGGCGAAGCGCTCGATGCCGAACGCGTCGGCCACGCGCGCCTGCGCGTTGACCCAGTCCTCCACCGTCACCACCGGGAAGCGCGCGCCATAGGGCGTGCCGGTGGCCGGGTCCAGGCTCATCGGGCCGGTCGAGCCGAAGCAGGAGCCCAGGTTGTTCACGCCGATCACGAAGAAGCGGTTGGTGTCGAGCGGCTTGCCCGGGCCCACCATGTTGTCCCACCAGCCGGTGCTGCGCGGATCGTCCGCGTAGATGCCGGCCACGTGATGCGAGGCGTTGAGTGCGTGACAGACCAGCACCGCGTTCGAGCGTGCGGCGTTCAGCTCGCCGTAGGTCTCGACGACGAGCTGGTAGTTGCCGAGCACGCTGCCGCTTTGCAGCCGCAGCGGTTCGGCGAAATGCATGGTCTGAGGAGCGACGATGCCGATCGATTCCATTCGTTCCGCCTTGTTGACTGGGCGGCTAAACGGTGTCGGCGATGCGCGGAGTCGAAGTTGCGCGGCTGACGACCTCTTTAGCCGCATTTGTAGTGAACCCGCCGGTGTTCCGGTGGGTTCGCGCGCCCGCAATCGAGTCAGCAAATCGGCGCGTTCTTCGGGTGTCGTCGCGCCCAGGGCGGCGACGAGCCGGGCAAAGTATAGCGGAAATCGGCGCGGCGGTTGCGCGCGGGCGGGGGCAGGGCGGGGTGGACTCCCGCCCGCTGCCTCAGCGCAGGATCAGCTGCAGCTGGATGTCGGCCTGCTCGGCGGGCGACTTCGTGAAGCCGCTGCGCGCGTAGCGATGCCAGCGACCCAGCACGTGGGTGACCAGCAGGTTGGCGCGCAGGGCCGGGTCGTAGCCGGCCGGCTGGAGCGGTGCGCCGGCCTCGCCGGCCTCGCCGGCGGCGCCTGCCGCGCTCGTCGGGCTGCGGGTCGGCTGCTCGCCGTTGCCGTCATCGTCCCTGGCCGCCAGCGCGAGGCGCAGGCACTGCCGCACCGAGGCCTCGACGCGCTCGAGCATGCGGTCCACGCGCTCGCCGAGCCGCTCGTGCTCGCCGACCAGCGCCTCGCCGGTCAGCACCCGCGTCATGCCGGGGTTGCGGGCCGCGAAGTTCAGCAGCATCAGCCCGATCGCGCGCGCCTGCAGCACGCCGTCGGGCTCCTTTTCCAGGATCTGGTTGATCAGGCCGAAGATGGTGGTTTCGATGAACTCGATCAGGCCTTCGAACATCTGCGCCTTGCTGGCGAAATGCCGGTACAGCGCCGCCTCCGAGATCTCCAGCCGGGCCGCCAGCGCCGCGGTGGTGATCTTCTCGCGCTTGGGCGCCTCCAGCATCGCCGCCAGGGTCTGCAGGATCAGCACCCGGCGTTCGCCCGGCCTGGGCCGCGTGCGGCCGCGCGGCGCGGCGGCCCCGGCGGTGCCCGGGCTGCCGTCGGCGGTGGTCTCGTCGTCGTTCAAGGCCGCGTGGCGCGGTTCAGTCGGCTGCATTTCTGTCGCCCCGATCGTGTGCTCAGTCGCAGCGATTGTAGCGAAGCAATACGACGATCGACATAGTGCGGCCGTCCCACGCGCGGCTGATGGTCGGGCAGGTGCCCGGTGATCCAGATGGTGCGGATGCCCAGGCGCTTGTAGCGCTTCAGGTGCGAGCGCGTGTCTTCCACCAGGATCGCCTCGGCCAGCGCCACCCGGGCGTCGCGCATCGCGCGGCGCAGCATGGTGGCGTCGGGCTTGGCGCGCCAGGCGCGGCGGTCGCGCATCTGCTCGATCGCGATCACGCGCTCGAAGTGCCGCTCGATGCCGAGCTCGGCCAGCACCGCGCGCGCATAGACTTCGGGCGCGTTGGTCAGGATCAGCTTGCGCCCGGGCAGCGCGGCCAGGCGGCGCGCCAGCCCGCGCTCGGCGCGCAGCATCGAGGGCAGGTCCTCGAAGGTGTGGACCACCTTCAGGAAATCGTGCGGATCGACCGGGTGATGGCGCGCCAGGCCCAGCAGGGCGGCGCCGTAGCGCTGCGTGTAGTAGGTGCGCAGATGGTCGGCACGGGCCCGGTCGACCTGCAGCGTGTCGATGATGTACTGCGTCATCGCCGTGTTGATCGCCGGGAAGACCGCGTGCGAGGCGTGGTGGAGGGTGTTGTCGAGGTCGAACAGCCAGACCGGACGGCCGGCCAGGGGGCGCCGGCGGCGGGGGCGGCGCGCGAGGCGCGCGCCGATGTCGGCACCGGGGCCGCTGGCGGCCGGCGCGGCGGGCCGGGAGTCCGCCGGCCTGCCGGCGGCGCGCGGGGCCGTGGAGCCCGCGCGGCGGGGAAGGCGCCCGCTCAATGCGAGCGGATCATCGTGCCGAACGGCTGCTCGGTGAGAATCTCGAGCAGCACCGAGTGCTCGATGCGGCCGTCGACGATGTGCACCGACTTCACGCCGCTCTTGGCCGCGTCCAGCGCCGAGGAGATCTTCGGCAGCATGCCGCCCGAGATCGTGCCGTCCTCGAACAGCGCGTCGATCTCGCGCGCCGAGAGGTCGGTCAGCAGGTTGCCTTCCTTGTCCATCACGCCGGGGATGTTCGTCATCATGACGAGCTTCTCGGCGTTCAGCACGGTGGCCAGCTTGCCGGCCACCAGGTCGGCGTTGATGTTGTACGACAGGCCGTCCTCGCCGAAGCCGATCGGCGAGATCACCGGGATGAAGGCGTCGTCCTGCAGCGCCTTGACCACCGCCGGGTTGATCGCCTCGACCTCGCCCACCTGGCCGATGTCGATGTACTGACCCGGATTGTCGCGGTCCGGCATCATCAGCTTGCGCGCGTGGATCAGGCCGCCGTCCTTGCCCGTGAGGCCCACCGCGTGGCCGCCGAAATGGTTGATCAGGGTGACGATGTCCTGCTGCACCTCGCCGCCGAGCACCCATTCCACCACTTCCATGGTTTCCTCGTCGGTGACGCGCATGCCCTGGATGAAGGTGCCCTGCTTGCCGATCTTCTTGAGGGCGGTGTCGATCTGCGGGCCGCCGCCGTGGACGATCACCGGGTTGATGCCGACCAGCTTCAGCAGGATCACGTCGCGCGCGAAGCCCTGCTTGAGGCGCTCTTCCGTCATCGCGTTGCCGCCGTATTTGATCACCACGGTCTTGCCGTGATAGCGACGAATGTACGGCAGCGCTTCCGCGAGGATTTCGGCTTTCAGCGTGGGAGCGATCTGCGAGAGGTCGATGGGATCGGACATGGCTCGGACTCGGGTTCGGGGCGGTTGAAACGTGAAGCGGGACGGCGAAACACGGCGAATTGTACACAACTGGCGCAGTGCAGCATGCGGTTTTTGGGCATTTTCGGCCATTCGGACGAAGCTTGCGCCAGCCCTGTTTCGACGCGGTTTTTGTGCGACAAAAGGGCGCGATCAGCGGGGCGCCGCTGAGGCAATCGCGGGCCGGCGCGCTATGCTTGTCGGATTGTTCCCCAGCCATCCGCGCGACGATGCCACGACCCGCCGCAACCGCCGTTCCAGCCAGCCGCAGTGCGCGGCGCGCCTGCTCGGGCTCCTGCCCGAACTGCGGCGCCGCGTTCGACTGCGGCGCGCCGAAGGCGGGTTCGGCGGCTGGCGCTTCGGCCGGTGCCGAGCCGTTCGTCTGCTGGTGCGCGGCGCTGCCGCCGCTGCGGCCCGCGGCCGATGCGACGGCGGGTTCGGCCCAGGCACCCCAGGCGACCGGCGCCTGCCTCTGCCCCGAATGCCTGGCTGCCGCGCTCGCCGAGCAGGCCGCCCGCGCCGCCGGCATTCCCGCCGCGCCGCTCGAAGAGACGCCGGCCGCTCCCGCCCCACGGAGTAAACTGCGCCGATGATGATGCAACGAATCACCACCACCGGCCGCGTCAACCTCGGCAACCTGTTCTGGCTGCGCACGCTCGCGATCATCGGCCAGCTCGTCACGATCGCGGTCGCCCAGGTGTTCTTCGGCGCCAACCTGCCGCTGCCCGCCATGCTCAGCGTGATCGCGCTGGAGGTGGTGTTCAACGCGCTGACCTGGCTGCGCGTGCTGCGCGCTCGCCCCGAAACCAACTTCGAGCTGATGGGCCAGCTGTGGGTCGACATCGGTGCGCTCTCGGCCCTGCTGTTCCTCTCGGGCGGCACCACCAATCCCTTCGTCTCGCTCTACCTGCCCTCGCTGGCGATCGCGGCCGCGGTGCTGCCCTGGCACCTGATGGTCTGGCTGGCGGCCTTCTCGGTGGCCTGCTATTTCGCGCTCGGCTTCAATTCGGTGCCGCTCAACCTCGACAATCCCGCCAACCTGTTCGACTACTACCGCGCCGGCCAGGGCGTGAACTTCCTGGTCTCGGTCGGCCTGATCGCCTGGTTCGTGGCGCGCATGTCGAATGCGCTGCGCCAGCGCGACGCCGCGCTCGGCGAGGCGCAGCAGCGCCTGCTGCGCGACGAGCGGGCGGTCGCGCTGGGCGTGCAGGCGGCCACCGTGGCGCACGAGATGGGCACGCCGCTGTCGACCATCGCGATGCTGACCGAGGAGCTGCGCGACGCGGCGCGCGACGATCCGGGCCTGGCGCGCTACGACGCCGACCTCAAGGTGCTCGACGAGCAGATGACGCAATGCACCTCGGCGCTGGCGCGGCTGCGCAGCCGCGCCTCGGGGCCGGCCGCGCGAGAGAGCCTGGCCACCTGGCTCGACACCTTCGGCCGTCACTGGCGGCTGCGCCATCCGCATGTCGAGTTCGAGCAGATCGGCGCGGGGCCGGCCGGCCTGGAACTCGAGGATACCGTCGCGGTCGGCCAGATCCTCACCATCCTGCTCGACAACGCGGCACGCGCGAGTCGCGATCGCGTGACCCTGCAGGCGCGGCTCGCGCGGCAGGGCGAGCGCGACACGATCGTGTTCGAGGTGGTCGACAACGGCCCCGGCATCCCGCCCGCGCTGCGCGAATCGCTCGGCACCGCGCCGGTCGACAGCACCCAGGGCGGCCATGGCGTCGGCCTCTACCTGGCCTTCAGCGCGGCTTCGCGGCTGGGCGGCACGATCGAGCTGGCCGACGCCGCGCCGCGCGGCACGCGCGCCCTGCTGCGGCTGCCCGTGACGCGCCAGGCCGCGAGCGCGGACCCATCGGCGGGGCTGATCGCCTGAGCGGCCCGCCCGTGCCGCCTCGCCCCGCCACCGCTTAACCATACGCTGACCCGAAGGAGAAAACGATGAGCGACAACCACTTCCTCGTCATCGACGACAACGAGGTATTTGCCGGCACGCTGGCGCGGGGCCTCGAGCGTCGCGGCTATCTCGTCCAGCAAGCGCATACGCGCGATGCGGCGCTGAAGCTCGCGAGCGCGTCGAAATTCGAGTTCATCACGGTCGACCTGCATCTCGGCGAGGATTCGGGGCTGTCGCTGATCGCGCCGCTCTGCGACCTGCAGCCCGATGCGCGGATCCTGGTGCTGACCGGCTACGCGAGCATCGCCACCGCCGTGCAGGCGGTCAAGGACGGCGCCGACAACTACCTGTCCAAGCCCGCCAACGTGGAATCGATCCTCGCCGCGCTGCAGACCAACGCCAGCGAGGTGCAGGCCGAGGACGCGCTGGAGAACCCGGTGGTGCTGTCGGTCGACCGGCTCGAATGGGAGCACATCCAGCGCGTGCTGGCCGAGAACAACAACAACATCTCGGCGACGGCGCGCGCGCTGAACATGCATCGGCGCACGCTGCAGCGCAAGCTGGCCAAGCGGCCGGTGCGGCAGTAGGCGGCCGGCGCCGGCGGCAACGCCGGCGCGGCGCATGAAAAAAGGGCGGCCCGCTCGACGCGGGTCCGCCCTTTTTTTCATTCCTGCGGCGTTTTTTACAGCACGTAGCGCGACAGGTCCTCGTCCTTCGAGACCTCGCCGAGCGCGCGGTCGACATAGGCCGCGTCGATCGTCACCGCCTCGCCGGCGTGATTGCCGGCCGCGAACGAGACGTCCTCGAGCAGCTTCTCGATCACGGTATAGAGGCGGCGCGCGCCGATGTTCTCGGTCTTCTCGTTGACCGAGAAGGCGATCTCGGCGAGGCGCCGGATGCCGTCATCGGCGAACTCGAGCTGCACGTCCTCGGTGGCGAGCAGCGCCTGGTACTGCTTGACCAGGCTCGCGTCGGTGGCCACCAGGATCGACTCGAAATCCTTCACCGACAGCGAATCGAGTTCGACGCGGATCGGGAAGCGCCCCTGCAGCTCGGGGATCAGGTCGCTCGGCTTGGACAGGTGGAAGGCGCCGCTGGCGATGAACAGGATGTGGTCGGTCTTGATCATCCCGTACTTGGTGTTGACCGTGGTGCCCTCGACCAGCGGCAGCAGATCGCGCTGCACGCCCTGCCGCGACACTTCCCCGCCGCCGCCCTCGTTGTTGCGCGAGGCGATCTTGTCGATCTCGTCGAGGAACACGATGCCGTTCTGCTCGACGTTCTGCACCGCGCGCGTCTTCACTTCCTCGTCGTTGAGCAGCTTGGCGGCTTCCTCGTCGCTCAGCAGCTTCAGCGCTTCCTTGATCTTGACCTTGCGGCGCGTCTTTTTGCCGCCGCCGATGTTCGAGAACATCGAGCGGATCTGCTCGGTCATCTCTTCCATGCCCGGCGGCGCCATGATGTCCATGCCGGCCTGCGGCTGCTCGATGTCGAGCTCGACCTCCTTGTCGTCGAGCGCGCCCTCGCGCAGGCGCTTGCGGAAGGTCTGGCGCGTGGCGTTGTTGTCGTCGTTGGCGGTCTCGCTGTTCGAGCCGAAGCCCACCGCGCGCGGTTGCGGCAGCAGGATGTCGAGGATCCGGTCCTCGGCCTGGTCCTGCGCCTTCGAGCGCACCTTGCGCATTTCCGATTCGCGGGTCTGCTTGACGGCGATCTCGATCAGGTCGCGCACGATGCTGTCGACGTCGCGCCCGACGTAGCCGACCTCGGTGAACTTGGTGGCCTCGATCTTGATGAAGGGCGCGTCGGCCAGCTTGGCCAGGCGCCGCGCGATCTCGGTCTTGCCGACGCCGGTCGGCCCGATCATCAGGATGTTCTTGGGGGTGATTTCCTGGCGCAGCGGCTCGGCCACCTGCTGGCGGCGCCAGCGATTGCGCAGCGCGACGGCCACCGCCTTCTTCGCCTTGTGCTGGCCGATGATGTGCTTGTCGAGTTCCGAGACGATCTCGGCAGGGGTCATGGTGCTCATGTCGGCGTCCTTACTCGATCGTTTCGATGATGTGGCTGTGGTTCGTGTAGATGCACATGTCGCCGGCGATGGTGAGCGCCTTCTTGACGATCTCGCCCGGCGACAGCTCGGTGTTCTCGGCCAGCGCGCGCGCGGCCGCCTGCGCGTAGGAGCCGCCCGAGCCGATCGCGCAGATCCCGCCTTCCGGGTCGAGCACGTCGCCGTTGCCGGTGATCACCAGGGTGGTGGTCTTGTCGGCCGTGATCAGCATCGCCTCCAGGCGGCGCAGCATGCGATCGGTGCGCCAGTCCTTGGCGAGTTCGACGGCGGCGCGCGTCAGGTTGCCCTGGTGTTTCTCGAGCTTGGCCTCGAAACGGTCGAGGAGCGAGAAGGCGTCGGCCGTGCCGCCGGCGAAGCCGACCAGCACCTGGTTGTTGTA
Source organism: Burkholderia sp. Ax-1720 (assembly GCF_011753035.1). NCBI lineage: Bacteria > Pseudomonadati > Pseudomonadota > Betaproteobacteria > Burkholderiales > Burkholderiaceae > Burkholderia > Burkholderia sp. Ax-1720. Next base: position 24,182 of record NZ_VWWK01000103.1, read on the forward strand.
GATGCGGCGTACCTTGCGCGCGCCGCCCTTCATGACGATATTGCCGAGCGTGACCTGGCCGTCGCCGCCGAGCGCGACCTGCTCGCCGCGGCGCACGGAGACGATCGTCGTGCCGTGATATTGCTCCATCTGCGTTCCTTCAGAGAATCCGGGGAGGACGCGGGGGTGCGGGGCACCGCCGCCCTGGCGACGCGCGGCGCGGCCACCGGGGCGCACCGCGCGTATTGCAGACATGTTAGGGCAGCCGAGGCGATATCAAGAGCGGGAATGCCCGAAGCGGGGCGGCGCGGGCGCGGGCGGCCGGGGCCGCGGGCAGGCGCAAGGCCGGCCGGGCAAGGAGCGCGGCCCGAAAAACAAAAAGCGCGCGGCAAGCCGCGCGCTCTGTCGAAGCAGCGTGAGGTGGCGCGGGAAGCGGCCGCGCCGGGCGGATCAGTCGCCGAACAGCTTCTGGCGCAGCTCGCGGCGCTCCTGGGCTTCCAGCGAGAGGGTGGCCGTCGGGCGCGCGATCAGGCGCGGAATGCCGATCGGTTCGCCGGTTTCCTCGCACCAGCCGTAATCGCCGGAATCGATGCGCGCGAGCGACTGCTGGACCTTCTTGAGCAGCTTGCGCTCGCGGTCGCGCGTGCGCAGCTCGAGTGCGTGTTCCTCTTCGATCGTCGCGCGATCGGCAGGATCCGGCACGATCACCGTTTCACGCAGGTTCTCGGTCGTCTGGCCCGCATTGCGGAGGATTTCCGCCTGCAGCTGTTCGAGTCGATTTTTGAAGAACGCGAGCTGATCGTCATTCATGTAATCCTTCTCGCTCATCTTCAGGATTTCGGCTTCGGTCAAGAGTTTGTTCGTCATCTGCTTGCTTCTTCAATGTGCGGCAAATCGCGAGATATTGCCCGCACTTTGGGATTACCCGCAACGGCCTTTGTCATGGTTTGCCAATCATTTGCCGTTGTCGGGGCCGAAAGCCTCCGGTACCGTTAGCCCGGTACCCCTGGTCCGGCCCGCTCGCGCCGTGACGCGATCCGCGGTGCTTCCCGCGCCCGGCCCGAAGCCGGCTAGCGGGGGCGATGCCGGTGTTGCCCGGCGAGTCATGCAAGAACCGGGCCTGTTACTGCCGCCATCCAGTGGGCACGTATTGTAACTGAATCGCTTCGCCGCTCCGCATCAGGGGATTCCACCGCCGTGCCGCCCCGATATCCTAAAAATATAACCTGCAAAGCGCGAAAAAGCGATGACGGGATCAAATCGTGTGCCTGCCCGGCCGGCGCGGCGCGAACCGAAGGATGCGCGAGGCGGGAACAGGGGCAGCGAAGGGATGGCGGCAGGCTGGCCGGCCAGCGGGAGGGTGGCCCGGAACCGACCCGGAATCGGCCAGGGATCAGCCGCGAAAGCGGGCGGCGCCGATGCGCCGGAGGCAGCCGCCAGATAGGCGAGCCGGCCGCCGAAGCAGTAGCCGATCCCGGCCACCTTGCCCTCGACCTCGGGACGCGCGCGCAGCGCGGCG
>NZ_VWWK01000104.1:0-25571 GCF_011753035.1 Burkholderia sp. Ax-1720
CCGGCGCCTGGGCCAGCGGCGGGCGTTCGGCCACGCGCGTGCCGGCCGGGCCGAGCACCACCGCGAACTGCTCGTCGACCAGCCGCTCGTAGGCCACCCGCACCGTGCCGCGCGCCACGCCGAGCTGGGCCGCCAGGTCGAGCCAGGACGGCAGGCGCGCGCCGGCGGCGAGCTGGCCGGTCTCGATGGCGTGGCGGATCTCGCGGTAGATCTGGGTGGACAAGGAGGCGCCGGCGGCGCGGTCGAGTCCGATGCGGAGCTGGGTCATGGGCGCCATGGTACAGCCGGAATCCGCATTCTTGGGTCTGTTTTCTGGTCCGGGCCGGACGTAATCTGGCACGCCTGCGCCAGTGCCCGCGCGAGCAGGCGCGCGCGGCGGGCGGCGCCATCACCCCACAGGATCCGACCATGACGAGCCATGCCGCCTTCGGCATCGACCTTCCCGACAGCCAACTGGCGCGCGAGGCCACCCAGTTGATCCGCGATACCGAGAGCGAGCTGCTGTTCCGGCATTCGACGCGCGTGTATTGCTGGGCCGCGCTGCTCGGCGGCCAGCGCGGTTTGGTGTTCGACCGCGAACTGCTCTACGTGGCCGCCATGTTCCACGACATCGGCCTGTGCGAGCACTACCACCACAGCCCGCTGCGTTTCGAGGTGGACGGCGCGAACGCCGCGCGCGATTTCCTGCGCGGCCACGGGATCGACGCGCACGATATCGACAAGGTCTGGGCCGCCGTCGCGCTGCACACCACGCCCGGCATCCCCGAGCACATGCACCCGGAGATCGCGCTGATCCAGGCCGGCGCCGGCATGGACGTGGCGGGACGCGGCTTCGAGCAGTTCAGCGACGCGCAGCGCGAGGCCGTGGTGGCCGCCTACCCGCGCGAGAGCGGTTTCGCCGAGCGGATGATCGAGGTGTTCTACCAGGGGCTCAGGCACCGCCCGGCCACCACCTTCGGCACCTTCAACGACGATTTCCTGGCGCACAAGGATCCCGGCTTCGCGCGCGTGAACCTGTGCAGCGTGATGCTGAATTCGCGCTGGGAGCGCTGAGCGCGCCCCCGTGGCGACGCCGTTCTACACGGCTTCGAGCGCCTGCGCGAGATCGGCCAACAGGTCGTCGAGATGCTCGATGCCGATCGACAGCCGCACGGTTTCCTCGCGCACGCCGGCCTTGGCCAGTTCCTCGGGCGAGAGCTGGCGATGGGTGGTCGAGGCGGGATGGGTGGCGAGCGACTTCGCGTCGCCGATATTGACCAGCCGCGTGAACAGCTTCAGCGCGTCCTGGAAGCGGGCGCCGCCGGCGCGGCCGTCGCGCACGCCGAAGGTCAGGATGCCGGGGCCGCGCCCCGATAGGTAGCGCTGCGCCAACGCGTGGTCGCGATGCTCGGGCAGTCCCGAGTAGTCGACCCATTCCACCTTGCCGTGGCCTTGCAGGAAGCGCGCCACGCCCAGCGCGTTGGCGCTGATCCGGTCGATGCGCAGGCCGAGCGTCTCGATGCCCTGCAGGATCAGGAAGGCGTTGAAGGGCGAGATCGCCGCGCCGGTATTGCGCAGCGGCACCACGCGCGCGCGGCCGATATAGGCGGCCTCGCCGAAGGCTTCCGTGTAGACCACGCCGTGATAGCTGACGTCGGGCTCGTTGAGGCGGCGAAAGCGCTCGGCGTGCTCGGCCCAGCGAAAGCGCCCCGAATCGACGATCGCGCCGCCGATCGCGGTGCCGTGCCCGCCCAGGTACTTGGTCAGCGAGTGCACCACGATGTCGGCGCCGTGCTCGAAGGGCCGCAACAGGTAGGGCGAGGGCACCGTGTTGTCGACGATCAGCGGCACGCCGTGGCGATGCGCGATCTCGGCCAGCGCGGCGATGTCGGTGATGTTGCCGAGCGGGTTGCCGACCGATTCGACGAAGATCGCCTTGGTGCGGGCGTCGATCAGGGCGGCGAAGCTGTCCGGCTCGCGCGGATCGGCGAAGCGGGTGCCGATGCCGTATTGCGGCAGCGTGTGGGCCAGCAGGTTGTAGGTGCCGCCGTAGAGCGTGCTCGACGAGACCAGGTTGTCGCCGGCCTCGGCGATGGTCAGGATCGCGTAGGTCACGGCCGCCTGGCCCGAGGCCAGCGCCAGCGCGCCGACGCCGCCCTCGAGCAGGGCGAGGCGCTGCTCCAGCACGTCCTGGGTCGGGTTCATGATGCGCGTGTAGATGTTGCCGGGCACCTTCAGGTCGAACAGGTCGGCGCCGTGCTGCGTGTCGTCGAAGGCGAACGCCGCCGTCTGGTAGATCGGCACGGCGGCGGCGCGCGTGGTCGGGTCGGGGCGGTAGCCGCCGTGCACGGCGATGGTGTCGAGATGCCAGTCGGCGGGTTCGCGGGCGGTGGTCATGCGGGCTCCTCCTGATGGTTCGTCGGTTCGGGATCCCGACGATTATAGGAAGCGCCGTCGCGCCGGCTTAGCGCGATTTCTTCGATCGATATGCCTGCCGCGCGACCGCCGCGGCCCCTCGCGAGGTGGCCTGCGAGGGGCGGCGACGAATCATTGCGCGTAGCCGGGATTGTGCCGGTCGAGCTTGCGCAGCAGCGACGGCCAGACCAGGGTGCCCGGGCCCTGGTTGGTGGTGACGGTGGCCATCTGGCGGGTGATGCCGTCGAGGATCGGTTGGCCGATCGTGCGCAGCTTGCCGCCGCCGGCCTGCGCGCGCACCTGCATCATGCAGGCGGCCTCGAAGAAGTACATCGCGACGAAGGCCTCGGCCGGCGAGGCGCCCACCGTCAGCAGGCCGTGGTTGCGCAGCATCAGGTGCGTGTGGCGGCCGAGGTCGGCCACCAGGCGCGGTTTCTCCTCGTCCTCCAGCGCGATGCCCTCGTAGTCGTGGTAGCCGAGCGAGCGCAGCACGATCAGCGAATGCTGGGTCAGCGGCAGCAGCCCGTCCTCCTGGGCCGACACCGCCGTGCCGTTGATCGAATGCACGTGCATCACGCAGTGCGCGTCCTCGCGCGCGGCATGCACGGCGCTGTGGATCACGAAGCCGGCCGGATTGATCTCGTAGGGCGAATCCGACACCTTGCGCCCGTCCAGGTCGACCTTCACCAGCGAGGAGGCCGTCATCTCCTCGAAGCCCATGCCGTAGGGGTTGATCAGGAAGTGATGCTCGGGGCCCGGCACGCGCGCCGAGATGTGGGTGAAGATCAGGTCGTCCCAGCCGAACAGCGCCGTCAGGCGGTAGCAGGCCGCGAGGTTGACGCGCATCTCCCATTCCTCGGGGCTGATGTCGGAACGGCGGGCGGATACGATGGCGTTCATCGGTGTCTCCTGTGGTTCGTCGTCTCGTGAGGGGCCGGCGCGGCAGGGCGCGCGCGGCGGCCATGCCGCGATCATCGGCAATCGGGCTTGGCCTCGCTGTCGGCTGGCCGACACGGCAGCCGGTTTGCGCATTCTGCCGCGAAACGCGAGCAAGCGAGACGGAGCGGTCTGCTCACCGCTTCCGGCTCCCGCCCGGCCGCCGGCGCGCCCCGGAGCGACCTGCTACACTGAGCCGCCCCGATTTCCCCCTCAAGCGCCATGACCCTCGCGCCAGCCGGCATCCTCGCCGGCGCCACGCCGCTCAATCCGCAATGGCTGCGAACCTTCGAGATGCTGGTCGAGACCGGCAACTTCACGCGCGCGGCCGAGCGGCTCGGGCTCACCCAGGCGGCGGTCAGCCAGCACCTGCGGCACCTGGAGGACCAGCTCGGCCTGCTGGTGATCCGGCGCCCGCGCGGCATCGACATCACGCCGACCGGCCGCGTGGTGCTCGACTACTGCGCCGAGCTGGCGCGCGCCGACCAGCGCCTGCGCAGCCGCCTCGCCGAGGCCGACGCCGATTGCGGCGAGATCAGCCTGATCACGCCGGGCAGCATCGGCCTGGTGATGGCGCCCTGGCTGCTCGACATGCAGCTCGCCACGCCGGGCCTGGTGGTGCGCCATCGCTTCGCGCCCGATCGCGAGGTGCTCGACGCGGTGCTCTCGAATCTCTACGAGGTCGGGCTGGTCACGCTCAAGCCCGACGACGAGCGGCTCGCCGTGAGCCGCTTCGCCGAGGAGCCGCTCGAGCTGGTGGTGCCGGCCGACGACTACGTGAGCAACTGGGCGGACCTGGAACGGCTCGGCTTCGTCGATCATCCCGACGGCCTGGCGATGGCCAGCCGCCTGCTGAGCCGGCGCTTTCCCGACAATCCCGGCGTGCGCGGCCTGCCGCGCCGGGCCTTCACCAACCAGGTGGGGCTGATCCTGGAGCCGGTCGCGCGCGGCCTGGGCTTCACCGTGATCCCGCGTTACGCGCGCCAGGCCTTCGCGCGTCAGGAGGCGATCCGCGTGATCGAATGCGGCGCCTCGGTGGTCGATACGCTGTGGCTGATCCACCGCTCGGAATGGACGCTGTCGGGGCGCATGCTGCGCGCGGTCGAGGCGTTGCGGCATCGGCTGCACACCACCTGCCCCTGTCCCGAGCCGGGCAGGACGGCGGCGCGCCTGGCCGGGGAAAAAGGTTCCGATCGCGCCGCGACGCTAGAATGAGCGATCCCGAGCGAGGCGCGTCCGGCGCCTCGGGCATCACCGGAACAGGAGAGTCCATGCAGCGATCCCCGCAGCGCGCCGCCCGGCGCCACGACGTCCGCGATTTCTTTCGCCGCCCCGAGCGCACCGGCTTCCAGCTTTCGCCGGACGGCCGTCACCTGTCCTTCCTGGCGCGCCATGAGGGGCGGCTCAACGTGTTCGTGCAGGCGATCGACGAGCGCGGCCGCCCGCTCGGCGAGGCGCGCGCGCTCACGCATGAGTCGCAGCGCGACATCGGCGGCTACGCGTGGAAGAACAACGATCGCGTGCTGTTCGTGAAGGACTTCGGCGGCGACGAGAACTACCACGTGCTGTCGGTGCCGATCGACGGCGGCGAGATCCTCGACCTGACGCCGTTCGAGCGCGTGCGCGCCGGCATCATCGACGCGCTGATCGAGGACGAGCGGCACGTGCTGATCTCGCACAACCAGCGCGACGCCAGCGTGTTCGACGTGTTCCGCGTCGACGTGGCGAGCGGCGAGGCCACGCTGATCGCCGAGAACCCCGGCAACATCCTCGGCTGGATGACCGACCACGACAGCAAGCTGCGGGTGGCGGTGGCCGGCGACGGCGTGAACCAGACCCTGCTGTACCGCGAGCGCGAGGACGAGCCGTTCCGCCCGGTCGTCACCACCAACTTCCGCGAGACGCTCGCACCGCTGATGTTCAGCTTCGACAACCGCAAGCTCTACGTGCTGTCGAATCGCGGGCGCGACCGCGTCGCGATCTACGAGTTCGATCCGGTCACGGGCGAGGAAGGCACGCTGCTGTTCGAGCACGACAAGGTCGACGTGAAGGGCATGGGTTATTCGTACCAGCGCCGCGTGCTGACCACCATCTGGTACGAGGAAGCCAAGATCGGCTGGCATCACCTGGACCCGTTCACCGAGCAGCTGCATGCCGATCTCGACGCGCGTGTGCCGAGCGGCGAGGCCAGCATCGTCAGCTACACGCGCGACGAATCGCGCATGCTGGTGCGCAATGCCTCGGACGTATCGACGGGTTCGATCTGGCTCTACGACGTCGCCTCGCGCGAGCTAACCGAGCTGGAAGCCCTGACGCCCTGGCTCGACGCGGCCGACATGGCGCCGATGCGGCCGATCGAATACCGCTCGCGCGACGGGCTGACGATCCACGGCTACCTGACGCTGCCGGTCGGCCATGAACTCGACGGCGGGGCGCTCGCCGACGCGGACAAGCTGCCGCTGATCGTCAATCCGCACGGCGGCCCCTGGGCGCGCGACCACTGGGGCTTCAACCCCGAGGTGCAGATGCTGGCCAACCACGGCTACGCGGTGCTGCAGATGAATTTCCGCGGCTCGATCGGTTATGGCCGCGCGTTCTGGGAGGCGAGCTTCGGCCAGTGGGGCCGCACCATGCAGAACGATATCGACGACGGCGTGGACTGGCTGGTCGAGCAGGGCATCGTCGACGCGAAGCGGATCGGCATCTACGGCGCCAGCTACGGCGGCTATGCCACGCTGGCCGGCGTGACCTTCACGCCCGAGCGCTACGCGGCGGCCATCGACTACGTGGGCGTGTCGAACCTGTTCACCCTGCTCGAATCGATGCCGCCTTACTGGAAGCCGCTGCTGGAGATGATGTACGAGCAGATCGGCGACCCGACCACCGAGGCCGGGCGCCAGCAACTGCACGACGCCTCGCCGCTGTTCTTCGCCGATCGCATCGTCACGCCGCTGTTCGTCGCGCAGGGCGCCAACGATCCGCGCGTCAAGCAGGCCGAGAGCGACCAGATCGTCGAGGCGCTGCGCTCGCGCGGCATCGACGTGCAGTACATGCTCAAGGAGAACGAGGGGCACGGCTTCGCCAACGAGGAGAACCAGTACGAGTTCTACGAGGCGATGATCGCCTTTCTCGACACGCACCTGGGCGGCAAGCGGGGCGCCTGAGGCGCGCCGCTTGCCCGGCGAGCCTGCCTCCCGCGGTCTAGGCCCCGGCCGCGGCGCGCCTGGAGGCGCCGCGAATCGATTTGGCCGGTTGGGCCGGTTTGGCCGGCGCAGCCGATGCGCCCGCGTCGCCCGATGCCACGCCGCCTTTCTGGCTCTCCCCGCCGGCCTTCGCGCCGGCTTTTTTTTCGCCTGCGTGCGCCGCGCCCAGGCATTCCTGGAACAGCAGCGCGGCCCGCGACGGCTGCGGCGAACGGCGGAACAGGCTGACGAAGCGGCAGCGATAGTGGAAGCGCCGCGGCGCGATCGCCTGCATGCGCCCGGCGCGCTCGAAGCTCTCGGCGTAATGGTCGGGCAGGAAGCCGAGGAACTTGCCCGACAGGATCAGGGTAGCCACCGATTCCTGGTCCGAGGCGGTCGCGCTGCGCGTGAGCCTGGCGCGATGCGTGAGCTTCAGGTTGGGCGAATGGAAGCCGAGCCCGGCGAAGGCGTGTTCGCGGATGCCGTCCCAGTTCAGCTTGTCGTGGGCGGCGCCGAACAGCGGATGGCCGGCGCCGCAGTAGAGCAGCATGCGTTCCTCGAACAGCTCGGTATAGACCAGGCTGCCGGAGCTGCGGTGCTCGGGGATGATGCCGATCTGGTAGCTGCCGTCGATCACGCCGCGCTCGATCTCCTGGATCGAGGCCACGTGCAGGTTCAGCACCACCTCGGGCGCGGCCTCGGTGAAACGGCGGATCGCCTCGGCCACGCGCGCCGCCGGGTTGGTGGCGGTCTTGTCGAACATGGCCACCTGCAGCTCGCCGCCCATGCGGTCGTGGATGCCGTCCACGCGGGCGCGGAACGCCTCCAGCGAGACCAGCAGGCGCAGGGTTTCCTCGTAGACGGTCTGCCCCTCGGGCGTCAGCGTGAAGCCGGCGCGGCCGCGCCGGCACAGCACCAGGCCGAGCCGCGTTTCCAGGTCCTTGACGTGGCGGCTGATGGTGGAGATGCCGATATTGAGTTCCAGTTCGGCGGCGGCCATCCCGCCGCACTGCACCACCACCTTGAAGACGCGCAGCAGGCGCAGGTCCATGTCGCTGAGCTGGCCGAGCAGGGCGCGATGCTTGGGGTTTCTTACTTGCATGAATGCTCAAGTGAACATTGATATTGCGATATTCACAAGACTATCTGGCGACCCAACAATGCGCAACACACTGAACCCACCGAGGAGCGCCGCGCGCCTGCCGACATGACCGACACCGTGACCACCCCGCAAGCGGACGCGATCCGCACCGACGCCGCCTGGCTCGAGGCCCACTGGATGCCGTTTACCGGCAACCGCCAGTTCAAGCGCGACCCGCGCCTGATCGTGGAGGGCAAGGGCGCCTATTACACCGACGCCGAAGGCCGCAAGATCTTCGACGGCCTGTCCGGCCTCTGGTGCTGCGGGCTGGGCCATGGCCGCAGCGAGATCACCGAGGCGGTCAGCCGCCAGATCGCCAAGCTCGATTATTCGCCGGCCTTCCAGTTCGGCCATCCGCAATCCTTCGAACTGGCCAACAAGATCAAGGACCTGACGCCGGCCGGCCTCGACTACGTGTTCTTCACCGGCTCGGGCTCGGAAGCCGCCGATACCTCGCTGAAGATGGCGCGCGCCTACTGGCGCGCCAAGGGCAAGGGCAGCAAGACGCGCCTGATCGGCCGCGAGAAGGGCTACCACGGCGTGAACTTCGGCGGCATCTCGGTGGGCGGGATCGGGCCGAACCGCAAGCTGTTCGGCCAGGGCATCGAGGCCGATTTCCTGCCGCACACGCAACTGGCCCAGAACAAGTTCTCGCGCGGCCTGCCCGAGCAGGGCGCCGAGCTGGCCGATCGCCTGCTCGAGCTGATCGCGCTGCACGACGCCTCCAACATCGCCGCGGTGATCGTCGAGCCGTTCTCGGGCTCGGCCGGCGTGGTGGTGCCGCCCAAGGGCTACCTGAAGCGCCTGCGCGAGATCTGCACCGCGCACGATATCCTGCTGATCTTCGACGAGGTGATCACGGGCTTCGGCCGCGCCGGCGCGATGACGGGCGCGGATGCCTTCGGCGTGTCGCCCGACATCCTGAACTTCGCCAAGCAGGTCACCAACGGCACCCAGCCGCTGGGCGGCGTGGTGGCGACCAAGGAGATCTACGACACCTTCATGGCCGCGGGCGGCCCCGACTACATGCTGGAGTTCCCGCACGGCTACACCTACTCGGCGCACCCGGTGGCCTGCGCGGCCGGCAACGCGGCGCTGGACCTGCTGGTCAAGGAAGACGGCGTGGGCCGCGTGCGCGCGCTGGCGCCGCATTTCGAGAACGCCGTGCATGGCCTGCAGGGCGTGCGCCACGTGACCGACATCCGCAACTTCGGCCTGGCGGCCGGCATCACCATCGAGGGTGCGCCGGGCGAGCCGGGCCGCCGCCCGTTCGAGGTGGCGATGCGCTGCTGGGAGAAGGGTTTCTACGTGCGCTACGGCGGCGACACGATCCAGCTCGCGCCGCCGTTCATTTCGGAGCCGCGCGAGATCGACAACCTGGTCGGTGCGCTGGCCGAGGCGCTGAACGCGACGGCCTGAACCGGCGTCGAGAGGATTCGAGGCACGAGGAGACACCGGCCGGCGCCGCCCATGCGGCGCTCGCCCGGGCAGAAACGAAGCGGCACCGGTCATGCATGGCTGGTGCCGCTTTTTTCATGGCGGCGGCCTATCCGCCGGCGGCGATAAGCAATTGCCGCCGGCGCCGATAAGGTTTGCCGGAATCGATATTGGTCGCGATCCAGGCCATTCGATAGATTCGACGGATTGTCGTCCGACCGCGCGGCGGCTGCCCGGCGCGGTCTTTCCGAGCGGAGATATCGAATCATGAGCAAACCCATCCGGTTCAACGCCTTCGAGATGAACTGCGTCGGGCACCAGTCGCCGGGGCTGTGGGCCCATCCGCGCGACCGCTCCTGGCAGTACAAGGACCTCGAATACTGGACCGACCTGGCCAGGACGCTCGAGAAGGGCATCTTCGACGGCATCTTCATCGCCGACGTGATCGGCTATTACGACGTCTACCAGGGCAGCAACCATCACGCGCTCCACCAGGGCGTGCAGATCCCCGTCAACGACCCGATCCAGCTTGCCGGGCCGATCGCGCTGGCCACCGAGCACCTCGGCATCGGCATCACCGCCTCGACCTCGTTCGAGCATCCCTATACCTTCGCGCGCCGGCTCTCGACGGCCGACCATCACAGCAAGGGGCGGGTGGGCTGGAACATCGTCACCTCCTACCTGGAAAGCGGCGCGCGCAACCTGGGCCAGACCGGCCTGGAAGGGCACAACGACCGCTACGAGATCGCCGCCGAATACCTGGAGGTGCTCTACAAGCTGTTCGAGGGAAGCTGGGAGGACGGCGCGGTGCTGCGCGACCGCGAGCGGCGCATCTTCGCCGACCCGGCGAAAATCCACCCGATCCGCCACCGGGGCAAGCATTTCGACGTGCCCGGCTACCACCTCTGCGAGCCCTCGCCGCAGCGCACGCCGGTGCTCTACCAGGCCGGCGCCTCGGGCTCGGGCAAGGCCTTCGCGGCGCAACACGCCGAATGCGTGTTCGTGGCCGCGCCCACCCGCGCGACCCTGCGCGACTACGTGGCCGACATCCGGCGGCGCGCGATCGAGGCGGGCCGCGATCCGGCCAAGCTGCTGATCTACACGCTGGTGACGATCGTGGTCGACGAGACCGACGCCAAGGCGCAGGCGAAGTTCGAGGACTACCAGCGCCATGTGTCCTACGACGGCTCGCTGGTGCTGATGTCGGGCTGGACCGGCATCGACTTCGGTCAGTACGCGCCGACCGACCTGGTCAAGCGGGTCGAGACCAATGCCATCGTCTCGGCCGTCGAGCATCTGGCGGGCGGCGACAAGAGCTGGACCATCGACGAACTGGCGCGCTTCGGCGGCATCGGCGGGCTGGGGCCGGTATTCGTCGGCTCGCCCGCGACGGTGGCCGACATCCTGCAGGAATGGGTCGAGGAGACCGGCGTGGACGGTTTCAACCTCGCCTATGCGCTGGCCCACGAGAGTTTCGAGGACGTGGTCGGCTATCTGGTGCCGGAACTGCAGCGGCGCGGCGTGTACCCGAACGCCTACCGGCCCGGCACGCTGCGCGAGAAGCTGTTCGGCGAGGGGCCGCGGCTCGGCGAGGCGCATCCCGGCGCGGCCTATCGCGACCTGTCGCGGTTCGCGCCGCCCGAGGCGGGTGGGGAGGCCAAGGCGGATGAAGCCGCCGGCGCCGAGGTGCTCGCGCGATAGGTGCGCGAAGGACGGCGCGATGCCGTCCTTCGGCCGCGATCTCGTCGTGCGAGGGGGCGCCGCTCCAGAGCATGTAGTCGGAATGGTTCCGCGCGGCGGTCGCGAGCGGGGCATGCGTGGCGAGGGCAGGCAGCCCGACCAGGGCACATCGGTAATTCGCCAGGCACATGCCGCCGATTTCGGATTGTCGAGGACCCGATAACGACTCATATAAACGGATCCCGGCGCCGGGTAGAGCGATACCGTCGACGACCCGCCGCGGTTCGCCGTGTCGATCGTTTTCGGACCAGGCCGATTTACCTGTCGCACGCGCTGCCTAGAATGCGGGCATCTACTTCTTTCCGTCCATGCGCCGCTGCACCTGAACCCCGAGCGCGCCGTGGCGTCTTCCCATGAGTCGTTCCGTTCGCTTGATCGCGGTCGTGGCATGGTTCGTGGTCGGCCTTGCCGGGACGGCCCTGATCGTCGCGCGGGCCTATGTCGATGCCCATGATCGCCTGTTCCAGGACTCCAGCATCGCGCTGCGCCTGCTGAGCGAGAAGGGCGCGCAGCATGTGGCCGTGCTGACCACCCTCGGTGCCGCCAGCCTGCGGGACATGCCGCCGTCGCTATACGCAGGCTTGCGCGAGCGGATGCCGCAATTGACCGGCATCGCCTACTGGCGCATCGGGTCCGGCTGGTATGCGGCAGCCGGACCGTTGCCGCCTGCCCGTCCTCCGGCGGGCCGTTCCCGGGAGATCGCGCTCGAGTTCGATGGCGCATCGGCCTACTGGATGTTCACGGATGCGCCCTGGGCGATCCGTGTCGATCCTTATCGCATGCTGTCCGCCGGCGACTGGCCAGCGTCCCTGTCGTCGGCTGAGGTGCAGCTTCAGGGCCGGCGCTTCGCGCTGCTGCATCGGCCGCCGGAGGCACTGCCGGTGATCTGGACCTTGCGCATCGAAAAGCGCCTGCCGGTCGTGCCGCAGGCTTTCGTGCTGCGCACAACGCGTGTGGTCACGCTCGCCGACCTGCCGTGGTTACCGATCTCGCTCTGGAACATCGTCGTCCTGCTGGCCGGGTTGGCGGGCCTCGGCGGCTGGCGCCTGCGACTGGCGCAGGCGCGCGAGCGCACGCGTGCCCGGCTCGACCGATTCGCCAGCCTCGATACGTTCGGCGAGATGACCGCAGGGCTGGCCCATGAGCTGAACCAGCCGCTGATGGCGATCGTCTCGCATGTGCGCGCCGCCGAACGGCTGCTCGACACCGCCTCGGAGCGCGAGAACGTGCGCGCGGCGCTGCGGACCGGCGTGGCCCAGGCCAAGCGGGCGGCCCGCATCCTCGAGCGCCTGCGTTCGGCGGTGAGTTCTGCCAGCAGGCATGCTCCGCAGGCGGTCGATCCGGCGGCGACCGTCTTGGCTCTGCTGTCGCTATGTCACGACGAGCCGTCTCGCTCGACGGTGCGCCTCGAATGGTGCGATACGGCGCCGGGGGCACGGCCGCTGGCCGATCAGGTCGCCCTCGAGCAGATCCTGCACAACCTCATCCAGAATGCATGCGATGCCGTGACCGCCGGTGCGCAGGCGCGAATCGTCGTGATTGGCGAGCGTGTCGAGCAGTGCTACCGCTTTCGCATCGTCGATAACGGCGCCGGCATCGACGATGCGGCCTTGCCCAAGATTTTTGATCCTTTCTTCACCACGCGCACGCACGGACTCGGCCTCGGCTTGCCTCTTTGCGAGACGCTCACGCGCCGCCAGAACGGCAGCCTGACGATTCGCAATCTGCCGTCGGGCGGTGCCGAGGCGATGCTGTGCTTGCCGCTTGCGGAGGACGTCGCGTGAGTTCCGCGTACTCTCAGGCGCATGCTCCGCTCGTTGCGATCGTGGACGACGATCGAGCCGTGCGTGACGGCGTGGCCTTGCTGTTGCATAGCGTCGGTGTGCCGAGCCAGCGTTTTTGCGATGCCTATGCGCTGTTCGATACGATTGCCGCCGGCTCGGCGATCGGTTGCGTATTACTCGATATCCGCATGCCGGGCATGAGCGGCCTCGACGCCTTGGAGCGGCTTGGCGAGCACGCGGACCTGCCGGTCATCGTGTTTACCGGCCACGGCAGCATCGATGCCTGCCGGCAGGCTTTCAAGCGCGGCGCGATCGATTTCCTTCGCAAGCCGGTCGATGACGACGAACTGATCGCCGCCGTTCAGCACGCGCTGCGCAGACATCAGACGCTGCGGAAGCAGGACCAGACGCGCCAACAACGGCTCGCGGAACTGTCCACCCTGAGTGGACGGGAGCGCGAGGTGCTCGATTCGATCGTGCAAGGCGCGAGCAACAAGGAAACCGCGCGGCTGCTCGGGCTTTCGCCTCGTACCGTGGAAACCTATCGAGCCACCTTGTTCGACAAGTTGCGCGCGGGCTCGCTCGTCGAACTGGTCCGGGATTACGCGCCGCTGCTCCGGCACTCGACTGCGTAGTGCTACGGAGGCAGGTTCCGTAGCCGCGCGGATACCGGCGACGCGAGGGACTTCCTACCATGACGGTTCAATTCGATAAGGCATTAGGAAGCCCATGATGAAACAGAAATTCGTACTCCCGTCGTTGTTGACCTTGACGTTCTCCGGCGTCGCGTTCGCCGAGGTTGCGCCCGACAAGGAGGCCGGCTACTACGCGACGGCGCGCGTGGTCGGTGCCTTCGACAATGTCAACAGCATGGAACTGACCAGCCCGCGTGTCTCGGGAATGATCTCGGGCCCTCAGGGGCAGTCACGGGTGACGGGTTCGCTCGGGATGGGGTATCAGTTCGGTAATGGCTGGCGTGCCGAAGGCGAGTACGTGTTCAAGCGTACCGGCAATTTCGACAGCTACTGGGCACCGTTCAATGCGAACGCCAACCAATTCCACGTCTCGTCGCAGCGCCTGATGTTCAACGGCTATCGCGATTTCGATCTCGGCCATGGTTTTTCGGTTTACGGAACCCTGGGGCTCGGGGTGGCGATCGTCTCGGCTGATGGCTGGCAGGGCAGCCCGGCGCGCAGCTTCGCGTCGCGCACCCAGACCAACCTGAGCTATACGGGCGGCGCCGGCATCAGCTATGCGATTAATCGGCGCTTCACGGTCGATCTCGGGTATCGCTACGTCGACATGGGCAATGTCGAGACCGGTTTCAACACTTTCCAGAATCGTGTCAGCGCACGCGACGAGCAGTTGAAAGCCCGCTTGTCGTCGAACGAGGTGTTTGTCGGTTTGCGCGGCCGCTTCTGATTGGACGTGAGGGCGGGAAGGGGACGGCAGCGCTCCCTTCGCATCGCTGCGCGGATGATGAAAAAAAGCGGACGCCACGCGTCCGCCAAGAGGTTTGAGCAAAACGAACTACTGTTGCCGGCGGCAGGGCACCGCCGGCAAGCGCATGATACCGAATTTGATACGTTATATCATCACCGATTCCTCAAGAATCGGCAGCGATTGATCGACATCGGGCAGGCCGAAAAAGACCAGGCCCGGCGCCAGGCAGGGCCTGGCGCCGGGCTTGCGGACCACCGCTTCGAGGCAGCTTGGCGGCGGTTTAGACGCGGCGATCGTTGCGCACGGTGGCGCGAACCGGGCCGCGCGCGTAGCTGGTGGCGGCCTTCAACTGGAGTTGCGACTGGAGTTCGAACAGCGCCCATGCGTCGCGCAGCATCGCGCCGACCTGGGACAGGAACGAAGGCTTACGGGTTTGGGATTGCTTGGCGTTCGACATGATGATCGTATGTGCAAGAGTGACTAGGGTTACTTCTTAGGTGTTAACCCTGACGATAGACCTGGGGCGTGCCGAAGTCAACGGTCGCGATGCGAGGCTTGACTCGAATTGACGAAGCGTTGCGAAAACGCCGCGATGGGAAATGTCGTGCCGGATCACCGGCACGGGAGGGGAAAGGGGGACGGGACAGGGAAGGCGGGGTTCGAACCGCGGCCGGGCTGGCGCGCCGGCCACGGCCCACGGCGTGGCTTACAGGTAGCCGTAACAGGCCTTGAGCCTGGCGTAGTCGTAGAAATGGCTGCCGGCCGAGAGCTTGGCGCCGTCACAGGCGGCCTGGAAATCGGTCTCGCGCTCGTTGTAGAGCATGCGCACCGCCAGGCTGGTGCCGTTGCGGTACACGTCCCATTGCACGTTGGCCGCCATCGGCGAGACCTGGTCGCCACGCCAGGGGTTGTTGTCGTAGCTGTAGGTCTGCGCGGCCGGCATTGGCATGAACACGTTCTTCAGGTTCATCGCCGAGGCGAACGGGATGATCTCCTCGGCGTGCGTGAAGCGCAGCTTGGCGGCATTGCCCAGGTCGCCTCGCGCCACGGCGTCCACCTGGGCGAAGAAATCGTCGCGCAGGACGGTCGCCATCCGGTAGGTGACCGGGTTGGCCTCCTGCACGCCCGGCCCTTTCTGGTAGAAGTCGGCCGCGTCCTGCAGGTAGGCGAGATAACGCGCCTGCGGCGCCGCGATGTATTTCTCCATGCTCACGCCGCCGGTTTCGCTCTTCATCGCCGGCGCCACCTGCAGCAGGTTGTAGAGCACGTTGGCGGCGTCGACGGCCGACTTGATGGTGGTCTTGCCGTCGCCCTTGAGCGTATTGCTGAACAGCGCGTCCGACGAGGCGAAGCTGTAGCTGCCGGTATTCGCGAAGGTATAGCCGGTGGTGCCGAGCCTGGCGAGGAAGGCCGGCGTGACGAGCGCCGACATCACCGTCTGCGCGACCTCGCCGGCCTGTGGCGAGGCATTGATCTCGGCGAGCTTGGCGGCGACGGTCGCGTCGCTCGAATAGGCCTGGTAGGCGAGGCTGTCGCGGTAGGTGGCGTAGTTCGCGTCGCTGGTGGTGCCGACCAGGTCGGTGGCCGCCTTCAGCGAGTGGAAATAGAGCAGGAAGCGGTTGGTGCCCGCGGGCTGCGCGACCGGCGCGCCTTCCGGATAGGGCGCCGGCGCGGCCGGCAGCGTGATGCTGGCCGCCAGCACCGGTCGCGCGGCCACCAGCGCGCCGGAGAAATAGGTGGAGCTGTCGACCGCGCGATCCTGGCCGGAATTGACCACCACCACCTTGCGCGAGCCGTCGAACAGCGGCGACATCCGCTGCAGCAGGCGCGCGGCGAGCTGCTGGTGCTCGCGGATGCCGGCTTGCGTGAGGTTGCCGTAGCCGGGCGTCGAGATACCGGCCACGCCGTAACCGAGCAGCGCATTGGCCTTCATCATCGCGAAGGTATCGGCCTTCAGTTGCTTGCCGAGCTCGGTCAGCGCGCCGTCGGCCTCGGCCTTCTGCAGCATCGCGTAGATCGCGCCGTCGTACTTGAAGCCCGACAGGCCGCGCGAACCATGCCGCGCCACCAGTTCCACGTAGATCGGCGCATAACCTGCCGGCGGCGCCTCGTAGGTCGAGGCGTCCTGCTGCGGTTGGTAGGGCGTCTTGGTCTGGTAGAAGGTCTCGGCGGCCGCCGCGGGCGGCGTGGCCGGCGGGGTGGCGGGCGATGGCGGCTGCTGCGCGGCCGGGCTGGCCGGCGTGTCGGTCGAATCGGAGCCGCAGGCGGCAAGGAAACAGGCGGCGGCGATCAGGGTCGCGCGGCAGGTCAGGGCAATCATGTTCGCGGGCGGGCTCGCTGCTGGCGGTCCCGCGCGGCGGGCGCGGGACGGCGGTGGAAAAATCGAGCCGCGAGTGTCGCAGGGGATTTTGACAGCAGAAAGTCGGCGAATAGAAAGCTTGGCTGCGATGGCGCGCCGCGAGCTGGCCGCGCCGGCTGCCGGCGGGCGATGCTCAGCTGCCGAAATAGATGTTGCAGAAGCTGGCCGGGCCGACGCAATCGGGCGGCGTCTGCGCGGGCACCTGCTGCGTGTGGCGGGCTCGATGCGCCTGCGCTTGCGAGGCCGGCGCGGCGCCGCCGTCGTTCGGGGCGGCGGGAGCCTGGGCATGCGCGATGCAGGCGGCGGACAGGGCGAGCGAGGCGAGGGCGAATTGCAGCGACTTCATGATGTGTTCTCCTGAACAGATGCCGTTGTTGCGGCGGTGAAGTCACTATAAAAGCGGGCCCTGGCGCGATTAAGCCGTCCGCCTGGAGAGCATCTTTCCATTTCGTGGAGAGATCGACGCGCGATCAGCGCCGCGGTTCGCGCAAGCGTCGCCGCGCACGCACGAACGGCGCGTCGCGGTCGAGCAGGGCGGTGCGGATGAAGTGCAGCCCGACCAGCAGCCTGCGCATCCGCCGCCGTTCGCCGTCGATGGCGTCCCAGGCAGGTCGGGCGCGCAGGATCGCGCGGATCGCCAGCTCCACCGATCGTTGCGCCCGCAACAGCCGCCGCGCGTCGGGCGCCTCGAACAGCTCGGGCAGCAGGCGCAACGCGCGACGCACCGGCGCGAGCCAGCGCAGCGCGCCGGCCGCGCGCGCCGTCGCGAACGGCGCCAGTTCGCCGCGCAGGTCGATCACGGCATGGCCGATCTCGAGCGTGACGAACAGCCAGCGCAGCGCCTGGCGATGCCGCGCCGAGCGCTTCATCAGCAGTTGCCGCAGATGCGAGGCCAGCTCGTGCGCGCCGCTCTGGAAGCGCGCGTGCAGGCCGTCGAGCGGCGCCTCGCAGGCCAGCCTGACGCGGCCGCGCAGGTCGTGCTGGATGCGCGCGATCAGCCAGGGCATCTCGGTCGGGAAGATCACCGCGAACACCAGCGCGGCCGTGAGCATCGCCGCGACCACCGCGATGCCGTTGTTGAGCAGCAGCTCGGGCTGGTAGACGGTGAGGTTGTCGGGGCCGGCCAGCAGGCAGAAGAACACGATGAAGCCGACGCCGACGCCCGACAGGGCGGGCCGCGTCGTCAGGTAGACGCCGGCGGCGAGGATCGGCGCGAGCGTCGCGCAGAGCAGCGCGAAGCCGTCGATGTTCGGATAGAGATGGCAGGTGACGAGATAACCGGCCAGCGTCGCCAGCGCGGCGCCGGCCGCCATCTGCGCGACGAAGCGCGGCGCGCGCGGCGAGGTGGAGCTCAGCGCGCAGGCGATCGCCGCGGCGATGGTGGCGAGGCCGCCGCTGGGCCAGGCCGTCGCCAGCCAGAAGGCGCCCACCACGGCGAGCACCACCACGCTGCGCACGAAGGTGAAGGCGACGAACACGCCATTGGTGCGCAGCGTGTAGCGCGGCACCTCGCCGTCGGTGTCGAGCACGTGCGTGTCGTGGGCCAGCGAGGCGCGGGTCTGCGCGTATCCGAGGAATTCGTCGGCGAAACGCGACAGCAGGTCGATCGCGGTATCGAAGTCGAGCAGGTCGTCGGGCGTGCCGGCGGCGATCGCGAGCCGCGACTCGCGTGCCTGCGCCGGCAGCGTGGCCAGTTGGCGGCTCAGGTCGAGCAGGGCGCCGGCCGGCTGCGGCGCGGCGTTTCCCATGCCTTCCACACCTTCCGCACCTTCCGCCTGCAACGCGCCTAACGCGCCTAACGCGGCCGCCAGCCGTTCCAGGTGCGGGGCCAGCGCCGCCAGCACGGCTTCGGCCCGCCGATGCACCAGCCGCTTGTGCAACTGGCGCAGCGCATGCAGCCGCGTGCAGGTGCTGACGAATTCGCCGTTCAGGCGCGCCAGGCGCCGGCTGCGCGCGCGGATGCGCGGATCCTCGAAGGAGGCGTAGGCGCGGATCGCGTCGAAGCCGACGATATCGTCGACGAAGTCGGCGAAACGCCGCTCGAACTCGCCGCGTTCGAGCCGGCCGCCCAGCGCCGCCGCCGCGAAGGCCACGAAGCGCGCGTGCCGCGCGTTCAGCGAGCGCATCAGCGCGCGGCTCGAACTGAGCGGCAGTACCAGCGCGCTGACGGCCGCCGAGCAGACGATGCCCACCGTGACCTCGGCCGCGCGCGTGAGCGCCGAGAGGAACAGCGCGTCGGGCGTCATCACGGCCGGGATGCCGATCAGCGCGGCGGTGTAGCCGGCCAGCACGTAGCCGTACCAGCGGAAGTGGCGGTTGCGCACCGCGCAGGCGATGCACAGGCCGATCCACAGCGTGATGCCGGCCATGTAGAGCCCGGGCTGCTGGGCGAACAGCCCGCCCAGCGCCAGCGCGGCCGCCAGGCCGACCACCGTGCCGATCGTGCGATAGAAGGCCTTGGCGAACACCATGCCGCTCATCGGCTGCATCAGCACGAACACGGTGGTCATGGCGATGCGCGGCTGGGACAGCTCGAAGCGCATCGCGATACCCATCGCCAGCAGCGCGGCGCCCACCGTCTTGGCCAGGTGCAGCCAGACCAGGCCGTCCGAGATCGCCCAATCGCGCGCGAGGCGCCCGAGCGGCGCGAGTCGTGCCGGCGCGCGACGGATTCCGGCGGCGGCACGGGGGGAGGCGGATGCGGATTTCATTAAGGCGACGAGAGGCTGGTGGTGCGCAGGCGCGGCGGTTCAGGGAGGGAGGGCCGGTGCGCCGCAGATTGTAGAAGTCCGATAAACGCCCATTAACGCGGGTCAGGGGAAACCAGAGTTGCTGTACCGGTAACAATCGGATAAGCGCGCGGTAGGACAATGGCGCCTTCCCTGGCCGTCCCCCGATAAGCATGGACACCTTGCAAAACATGCGGGTCTTCGCCCGCGTGGTGGAAGCGGGCAGCTTCACCGCTGCCGCGCTGTCGCTCAACTCGACCACCGGCGCCATGTCGCGCGCCGTCTCGGAGCTGGAGGCGCGCCTGCGCACGCGGCTCATGAACCGCTCGACGCGCCGTCTCTCGCTGACGCCGGCCGGCGAAAGCTACCTGCTGCGCTGCCGGCAGATCCTCGCCGACGTCGACTCGGCCGAGGAGGAGGCGAGCTGCGCACACCAGCGGCCATCGGGCCTGTTGCGCCTGCACAGCTACGCCAGCATCGGCCAGCACTACGTCTTGCCGGCGCTCAACGCCTATCGCGGGCAGCGTCCCGAGGTCTCGGTCGAGCTGACCCTGTCGCAGCGCGTGCCCGACCTGTTCGACGGCAGCAGCGACATGGCCGTGGTGACGGCCTCGTCCCTGCCCGATTCCGAGCTGGTCTCGCATCGGCTCGGCGAGACCTTCAGCATCCTGTGCGCCTCGCCCGCCTACCTGCGCTCGCGCGGCGCGCCGGCCACGCCCGCCGAACTGGCCGCGCACGACTGCCTGACGCTGCAGACGCCCGCCTTCCCGACCCACGACTGGCTGCTCGAAACCCGCGAAGGCCAGGTCGAGCAGATCCGCGTCAGCGGCCCGGTGCAGACCAATACCGCCGAATCGCTGGCGGTGGCGATCGGCGAGGGCGTGGGCATCGGCATGCTGCCGCTGTATGCCGCGATCGGCCTGCTGCGCGACGGCTCGCTGATGCGCGTGCTGCCGGCGCACACGCTGCAGCGCATGAGCATCTACGCGCTGTACCCGTCGCGCCGCTTCGTCGACGCGAAGGTGCGCACCTGGGTGGAGTTCCTGCGCGCCGACCTGCCCGATCGCATCGCGCGCGACGAGGCGATGCTGGCCTCGCTCGACGCGCGCATGCGCGCCGCGCTCGACTCCACGCGCCGCAGCGGCGTCACGCCCTGAAGCCGCGGCGCTCGCGCGCGGCCAGGCCGAAGCGCGAGCGCGGGATTGGGGCGTTGTCATCGTCGACAGCCGAGGTTCGACATGGCGACAGGCGGCCGAGGTCATGGCGCGCGTGCCGCCCGAATGCGGGCCGCCCGCGCGCCGGCCGTCTTACTGCTCGGCCTTGCCGGCTTCCGACACGGCTTGCCCGTTCGGGCCGTAAGCCTGCTTCGCGGCCTCGGCCTGCGCGAGTCGCCTGGCCTGCAGGCGCTGCTGCGCGGCCAGCACGTTCTCCGGGTAGTTCGCGTCGTTGCCGCTGGCCGGCGAGTAGCCGACCGATTCCAGGTCGACCAGTTCCTGGATCACCTGGGCGCGCGTCAGGCCGTGGTTGGCGGTCTGGGCGAAGGCAAGGGCGGGGGCCGCGATCACGAGGGCGGCGGCGGTCGAGGCGATGAACGTTTTCATGGTTTGGCTCCTTCTGGCGTTCCGGTTCGATGTCAACGCAACGATCGAATCCATGCAGGCAGTGTAGGGAGCGGCGGCCGCCGGAAACACCGGGCCGGCTGGAGGGCAGCCTTCCGGATCGCGCAACAGTGGCGCGGCTCGACACCCGCCGCGCGGCGGTGATTTTGGTGGCGCGGGCGTTTGATTAGAATGAACGTCGGCCGGTGCCTGCCTCGCGCGCCCGGCACCCGCGATATCGCCCGGCACGCGTTTGCGGCGCCGGTTGCCCACCACAGGAACGACCATGAAGATCGTCAACGCGACGCTGCGCCGGCGCAGCGGCCTCCATACCCTCGAACTCGACGGCGCGAGCATCGCCCGGATCGTCCCGCAGGCGGCGCGCATCGCGCCGGGCCAGCCGAACGCGCCGGCCGCGCCGGACCTGATCGACGCCGAAGGCCGCCTGGTGATCCCGCCGCTGGTCGAGCCGCATATCCACCTCGACGCCGTGCTGACGGCGGGCGACCCCGAATGGAACCGCAGCGGCACGCTGTTCGAGGGCATCGAGCGCTGGAGCCAGCGCAAGGCCACCATCACCCACGAGGACACCAAGACGCGCGCCCACACGGCGATCGCGATGCTGCGCGACCACGGCATCCAGCACGTGCGCACCCACGTCGACGTGACCGATCCGACGCTGGCCGCGTTGGCGGCGATGCTGGAGGTGAAGGAGGAGGCGCGCGGGCTGATCGACCTGCAGATCGTGGCCTTCCCGCAGGAGGGCATCGAGTCCTTCGACGACGGCCGCGCGCTGATGGCGCGCGCGATCGAGATGGGCGCCGACGTGGTGGGCGGCATCCCGCACTTCGAGAACACGCGCGAGCAGGGCGTGAGTTCGCTGAAATACCTGATGGAGCTGGCCGAGCGCAGCGGCTGCCTGGTCGACGTCCATTGCGACGAGACCGACGATCCGCATTCGCGCTTCCTGGAGGTGCTGGCCGAGGAGGCGCGCGTGCGCGGCATGGGCTCGCGCGTGACGGCCAGCCATACCACGGCGATGGGCTCCTACGACAACGCCTATTGCTCGAAGCTGTTCCGCCTGCTCAAGCGCTCGGGGATCCACTTCATTTCCTGCCCGACCGAGAGCATCCATCTGCAGGGGCGCTTCGACAGCTTCCCGAAGCGGCGCGGCGTGACGCGCGTGGCCGAACTCGACCGCGCCGGCATCAACGTCTGCTTCGGGCAGGACTCGATCCAGGATCCCTGGTACCCGCTCGGCAACGGCAATATCCTGCGCGTGCTCGATGCCGGCCTGCATATCTGCCACATGATGGGCTACGACGACCTGCAGCGCTGTCTCGACTTCGTCACCGACCACAGCGCGGCGGCCTTGTCGCTCGGCGAGCGCTACGGGCTGGAGGCGGGGCGGCCGGCGAACCTGGTGGTGCTCGATGCAGACAGCGATTACGACGCGCTGCGCCGGCAGGTCAAGCCGCTGCTGTCGATTCGCGCGGGGCGCGTGATCCTGCGGCGCGAGCCGGAACGGATCGCCTATCCCGCGTAAGCCGAGGCGCCTTGCGCGCCGAAGCCGCCAACGTATCTCGTCCATTGCCCCCGCTTATAGTCGTTGCCGCGGGCCTCTCGCACAGGCAAGATTCCGCCATCGTCGATTTCCGCCGGACCCCAGACAGTCGTGAAGATAACGGACGCCCCCACGCAGCGGCAATTCAGGACATCCAGCGCCGAGGACGTGGTGAGCTCGGCGCTGGCCGCCGATTTCCCGGTGCGCTTTTCATGCCGCGAAGGCTTCTGCGGCCAGTGCCGCGGCGAGGTGCTGGCCGGGCGCTACCGCAGCGGCCGCGACGGCGAACCGCGCGAGGTCGCGCCGGGCGCCCGCGCCGAACCGGTGCTGCTGTGCCAGACCTATCCGCAGGCCGACCTGCTGCTGCGCGTGCCGCGCGCGGGCGACACCGCCTCGGGCGTGCGCGCCGCGCGCATCGAATCGATCGAGCTGGCGGCGGCCGATATCGCGGTGGTGCGCTTCACGCTGCTCGACGGCGAGCCCCTGCGCTACGAGGCCGGCCAGTTCATGGCGATCCGCTGGTCGGCGGCCGGCTACAAGCCGTTCTCGCTGGCGCGCGCCTGCGAGGGCGGGGCGAGCTTCGAGATCCATGTGCGCAAGATGGCGTGCGGCGAATTCACCGAGTGGCTGTTCGCCGAGGACGGGCGGCGCGCGGTGGGGGCGATCCTCGGCGTCGAGGTGCCGCTCGGCGAATTCGGCTGGCAGACGCCGCCGGACCGGCCGGCGGTATTGGTTGCCACCGGCACCGGCTTCGCGCCGCTCGAGGCGATGATCGAGGCGCATCGGCTGTGGGAGCGCGCCAGCCCCGTGCATCTCTATGTCGGCGCGCGGACGGCCGCCGATCTCTACGCGGATGCGCGGTGCCGTGCCTGGGCGGCGGCGCCCGGGCAGGCCGGCCTGCGTTACGTGCCGGTGCTGTCGGGCGAGTCGCGCGAGGGGATGCGCAGCGGCAGGGTCGACGCGGCCGTGATGGCGGATTTCCCCTCGTTGGCGCAGGTCGACGTCTATGCATGCGGCGCGCCGGCCATGGTCGAGGCGGCGCGGGCTGGTTTCGTCGGCGCGCGCGGCCTGCCGGCCGGGCGTTTCTTCGCCGATCCGTTCGCGCCGCCGCGCCCTTCGTCGGCGCGGCGCGACACGCTGCTGCGCATGAACCTGCGCCTGCCCGACGGCCGGCAAGGCCACTTGATGGCCGTGCAAGGGCGCCCCCTGCTGGGCGAACTGATGCGCGCCGGCATCGCGCTCCAGCATCTGTGCGGCGGCCATGCCGTCTGCGCGACCTGCGCGGTCGAGATCCAGGCCGGCGCCGACGCGCCGCCGCCCGCCGAGGACGAAGCCGAGCTGCTCGACTTCCTCGGCGCCGCGCCCGGCACGCGCCTGGCCTGCCAGTTGCGGCTCGCCGCCGGCTTCGAGCATGCGCAAGTGAGCTTGCCGCGAGGCCTGCTGCTCGACGGCCCGCAAACGGAGGCGGCGCGATGATGAAGCGCGAGGACTACGAGGACGTCGGCCCGCATTTCGACATCGAGGGCATGCTCGAGGTGCGCCGCCGCAGCCGCGAGGCGGTGCACGCGATCGCGGCGCGCATCGAGCCGGGCATGCGCGAGGAAGACGCGACGCGCCTGGCGCGCGCGGTGCTGCGCGAGCGCGGGCTGCTGCGCGGCTGGCACAAGATCGTGGTGCGCTTCGGCCCGAACACGCTGCGCGAATACGGCAACCCCTCGACGCCCGACGTGGTGCTGGGCGCCGACGATATCTTCTTCATCGATGTCGGCCCGGTCTGGCAGCGCTGGGAGGGCGACGCGGGCGAGACCTTCGTGGTCGGCCACGATCCCGAGATGCATCGCGCCCGTGCCGAGGTGTTCGCGCTGTGGAAGGCGGTGCATGCGCAATGGCGCGAGGCGCGCGTCAGCGGCCGCGCGCTCTACGAATTCGCCACGCGCGAGGCCGAGGCGATGGGCTGGGAGCTGAACCTGAAGCGGATGTCGGGGCACCGGATCGCCGACTTCCCGCACGAACCGAAGTTCGCGGGCACCTTGTCGACGGCCGATATCGTGCCGAGCGCGCATGTCTGGATCCTGGAGATGCATATCCGTCATCGCACGCGCGGCTTCGGGGCTTTCTACGAGGACCTGATGCTGGAGCGCGAGGTGCTGGCGCGCTGAATCATGAGGCAGGCAAGCGGGCCCGGCCGGAACGATCGGCCGGGCCCGCCGCGTTTCAGTGGCGCAAGGCCTGCTCGATGCCGGCCGCCACGCGCAGCACGCGCGCATCGTCCAGCGCGAGCCCGCCGACGCCGAGCCCCACCGGCGCGCTGCCGGCCGGCGTGCAAGGCAGCGACACGGCGCAGCCGTCGAGGAAGTTCACCACCGAGGGATTGCGCAGCACCAGCCCGTTGGTGCTGGCGAAGCGCGCCGCGTCGGCTTCGAGCGGGGCGATCGCGGGCGGCACGATCGGCACGGTCGGCATCAGGAAGGCGTCGAAGCCCTCGAACGCGGCGCGCGCCTGTTCGATCGCCTCGGCGCGCGCCGCCTGCAACTCGATGTAGTCGGCCGCGAGCGCCGGCTCGCCGATCCGCAGCCGCGCCAGCACGCGCGGGTCATAGGCGTCGGCGCGCGTGGCCAGCGTCTTGCGATGCAGCGCATAGGCCTCGATCGGCGAGAAGCCGAAGCGGTTGATCGAAGGCAGCATGTCGAGCACCGGCAGGCGCACCGGCACCAGCTTCGCGCCGGAGCGCGACAGGCGGCCCAGCGTCTCGTCCCAGGCGCGCGCGACGGTCTCGTCCATCTGCTCGGTCACGTAGTTCGACAGCACCGCCAGGCGCAGGCCGTCGAGCGGCGCCGCCGGCTGCGAGAAACCGCCGGCCTCGACAGTCTCGCCGGCCAGCAGCCGGTCGATCAGCGCGCAGCAGGCCACGCTCGGCGCGATCGCGCCGGTCGAATCGAGCGTGGTGGAGAGCGGGAACATGCCGCGCGTCGAGATCCGCCGCGCGGTGGGCTTGAAGCCGGTCAGCCCGCAGAACGCGGCCGGAATCCGCAGCGAGCCGCCGGTATCGCTGCCCAGGCCGGCCGCGGCCATGCCTTGCGCGACCGAGGCCGCGGCGCCCGAGGAGGAGCCGCCCGCCACGCGCGGCTCGTCGGGCTCGACCCGAACCCGACATGACCCAGCTTTCCTTCACCGTTTCCTCGCCCGACGGCGCCGCCCGCACGCTCGAACTCGGCTTCGACACGCTCGTCATCGCCGGCTGGGCCGGCCGCGACGCGGCCGCGA
>NZ_VWWK01000105.1:0-25426 GCF_011753035.1 Burkholderia sp. Ax-1720
GCCATCCCGGGCCGTCCGCCCGCGCGGGCCGGCGCGGCGCCGTTCCGCTTCCGCCCGCGCGGGCCTGCCGCCCCCGGGTCGCGATCCCGTATAATCGATCGTTTCAGAAACCAGCCGCCGTGCGCCCGATCTCCCGGCGCACGGCGCCGATAGCCACAGAGCCAGTCTGGCAGGACCGTTCCCGCACGCTATGAAAGCCGCCGAAATCCGCGAGAAATTCCTCAAGTTCTTCGAATCGAAGGGTCATACGATCGTCCGTTCGTCGAGCCTCGTCCCGGGCAACGACCCGACCCTGCTGTTCACCAATTCGGGCATGGTGCAGTTCAAGGACGTGTTCCTCGGCACCGAATCGCGTCCGTACTCGCGCGCGACCACCTCGCAGCGCAGCGTGCGCGCGGGCGGCAAGCACAACGATCTCGAGAACGTCGGCTACACCGCGCGCCATCACACCTTCTTCGAGATGCTGGGCAACTTCTCGTTCGGCGACTACTTCAAGAAGGACGCGATCCACTACGGCTGGGAGCTGCTGACGAGCGTCTACGGCCTGCCCAAGGAAAAGCTGTGGGTCACCGTCTACCACGACGATGACGAGGCCTACGACATCTGGGCCAAGGAAGTGGGCGTGCCGGCCGAGCGCATCATCCGCATCGGCGACAACAAGGGCGCGCGCTACGCCTCGGACAACTTCTGGCAGATGGGCGACACCGGCCCCTGCGGCCCCTGCTCGG
Organism: Burkholderia sp. Ax-1720; assembly: GCF_011753035.1. Lineage (NCBI taxonomy): Bacteria > Pseudomonadati > Pseudomonadota > Betaproteobacteria > Burkholderiales > Burkholderiaceae > Burkholderia > Burkholderia sp. Ax-1720. The sequence goes on from NZ_VWWK01000105.1 coordinate 729, forward strand.
AAATCTTCTACGACCACGGCCCGGACGTCTGGGGCGGCCCGCCGGGATCCCCCGAGGAAGACGGTGACCGCTACATCGAGATCTGGAATCTCGTGTTCATGCAGTTCAACCGCGACGCGCAAGGCAACATGACGCGCCTGCCGAAGCCGTCGATCGACACCGGCATGGGCCTGGAGCGGATCGCGGCGGTGCTGCAGCACGTGCACAGCAACTACGAGATCGACCTGTTCCAGAACCTGATCAAGGCCGCCGCGCGCGAGACGGGCGTGGCCGACCTGACGAACAACTCGCTGAAGGTGATCGCCGATCACATCCGCGCCTGCTCGTTCCTGATCGTCGACGGCGTGATCCCGGGCAACGAGGGCCGCGGCTACGTGCTGCGCCGCATCGTGCGCCGCGCGATCCGCCACGGCTACAAGCTGGGCCGCAAGGGCGCCTTCTTCCACAAGCTGGTGGCCGACCTGGTGGCCGAGATGGGCGGCGCCTATCCGGAACTGAAGGAAGCCGAAGGCCGCGTGACCGATGTGCTGCGCCAGGAGGAGGAGCGCTTCCTCGAGACCATCGAGCACGGCATGACGATCCTCGACGCGGCGCTGGCCGAGCTCGACGCCAAGGGCGCCAAGCAGCTCGACGGCGAACTGGCGTTCAAGCTGCACGACACGTATGGCTTCCCGCTGGACCTGACGGCCGACGTCTGCCGCGAGCGCGGCATGACGGTCGACGAGCCGGCCTTCGACGACGCCATGGCGCGCCAGCGCGAGCAGGCGCGCGCGGCCGGCAAGTTCAAGGCCACCCAGGGCCTCGAATACTCGGGCGCCAAGACCACCTTCCACGGCTACGAGGACATCGCCTTCGACGACGCGAAGATCGTCGCGCTCTACGTGGGCGGCACGGCCGTCCAGCAGGCGCAGGCCGGCGAGCAGGCGGTGGTGGTGCTGGACCACACGCCGTTCTACGCCGAATCGGGCGGCCAGGTCGGCGACCAGGGCGTGCTGGCTAATGCCGCCACGCGCTTCGCGGTCGAGGACACGCTGAAGGTGCAGGCCGACGTGATCGGCCATCACGGCACGGTCGAGCAGGGCACGCTGAAGGTGGGCGACACGCTGCGCGCCGAGATCGACGCCGCGCGCCGCGCTCGCACCGAGCGCAACCACTCGGTCACCCACCTGATGCACAAGGCGCTGCGCGAGGTGCTGGGCAGCCACGTGCAGCAGAAGGGCTCGCTGGTCGACGCCGACAAGACGCGCTTCGACTTCGCGCACAACGCGCCGATGAGCGACGACGAGATCCGCCGTGTCGAGGCGATCGTCAACGCCGAGATCCTCGCCAACGCGCCCGGCATCGTGAGCAACATGTCCTACGACGACGCGGTGAAGGGCGGCGCGATGGCGCTGTTCGGCGAGAAGTACGGCGACGAGGTGCGCGTGCTCGACCTGGGCTTCTCGCGCGAACTCTGCGGCGGCACCCACGTGCGTCGCACCGGCGACATCGGCTTCTTCAAGATCGTGATGGAAGGCGGCGTGGCCGCCGGCATCCGCCGCGTCGAGGCGATCACCGGCGACAACGTCCTGCGCTACGTGCAGGAGCTCGACGCGCGCCTGAACACGGCCGCCTCGATGCTCAAGGCGCAGCCGGCGGAACTGACCCAGCGCATCGGCCAGGTGCAGGACCAGGTCAAGTCGCTCGAGAAGGAGCTGGCCGCGCTGAAGTCGAAGCTGGCCTCCAGCCAGGGCGACGAGCTCGCGCAGCAGGCGGTCGACGTCAAGGGCGTGCAGGTGCTGGCCGCCACGCTGGACGGCGCCGATTCGAAGACGCTGCGCGAAACCGTCGACAAGCTCAAGGACAAGCTCAAGCACGCAGCCGTGGTGCTGGCTGCGGTGGAAGGCGGCAAGGTCAGCCTGATCGCCGGCGTGACGGCCGAGGCGAGCAAGCAGGTCAAGGCCGGCGAACTCGTCAACTTCGTGGCCCAGCAGGTGGGCGGCAAGGGCGGCGGCCGGCCGGACATGGCCCAGGCCGGCGGCACCGAGCCGGCGAACCTGCCGGCCGCGCTGGCGGGCGTGCAGGCCTGGGTGGCCTCGAAGCTCTGAGTTTCAGCTTGGGCGCGGCCGGTTTCGGCGGCCGAAGCTTGAACGACAAAGCCGCGAACCGCGAGGTTCGCGGCTTTTTTCATGGGCGTTTGTGTTGCCATCTGGCGCCCCTGCCTTTGCCGTTCGGTTCGATCAATCCTTCGGCCTTCATTGTGCGCAAGACCACTCGCACCATATCGCGGCTGATGCCTGGGCAGGTTTCCTCAATCTCCGAGATGGAGAAGGGCAATTGGCGTTTGAGGATCTCCGCGCGCACGCGATCGCCTTTCGAGCCTCGCCCTCGCTCGATGGTGCCAACCCGCTCCTCGAACTCCTTATAGGCCCGCAGCAGCGCCGCCCAGAAGTAATCCAGCCAGGGAGCGATGTCGTGGGCCGCGTCGTGCCAGCCCTGCGAACTGGCTTCCAGCGTCTCGTAGTAGCTCTCCTTCGACTCTTCGATGATGCGCTCCAGGCTGATGAAGCGGCCCACCACATAGTCGAAGTGATAAAGCAACTGCAAAGTCAGTAGCCTCGCCATGCGGCCGTTGCCGTCCGGGAAGGGGTGGATGCAGAGGAAATCGAGGACGACCAGAGGCACCAGCACTAGCGGGTCGGCCAGGTGCTGGTCGAGCGCCGTGCGGTAGCGCGCGATCATGTCGGTCATCGCCACCGGCGTGAGATGCGCGGCCACCGGCCGAAACCGGATGCGGGAGCTGCCGTCGGGGTGGCGCTCGACGATGTCGTTGTCGGTCGCTTTCCAATGGCCGCCAGGTTGCGGCATGTAGCGGTACAACATGCCATGGAGCTGTCGCAGGGTACCTTCCGAAAGCGGCATCTGCTCGCCACTTTCGTGAATCAAAGCCAACGCGTCGCGGTAGCCGGCCACCTCTTGTTCGGATCGGCTCTGCGGCGCGGCGTTTTTGAGTACCAGGGATTTGAGCCGATGTGCGGCGACGACCACGCCCTCCAGGCGGTTCGAGGACTCGGTGGATTCCACCACGGCCATCCGGCGCAGGTCGCTCAAGACCTCGGGAGACTGGACGACATAGAGTTGTTGCTTGCCCCGGTATTCGCCTAAGGCGCGCAGTGTGGCCAGTTGCTGCGTATTGAAACGCAGCTTGGCAAGGTATTCGAACGAGAGCGAGTGCATGCAGCGTGCATCCAGGCAGCGGAGGAATGGGGTAATGTTAATTTAAATTGGGGTAATTGAATGTAAAATTACCCCAATTATTGGATGGATTACCTCGTTCCTTACTGCCGTCTTTGGATCGGCACGTAGCGACCCGAGTTTGGTGGAAGTTGTCATTGACGTGTCGGCGTAGGGAGATGACGAACACGACCTTACTTTCTGCAAGGTGTTTGCGCCTACTTTGGCGAAGTATCTGGACGACTTGGCGCAGAAGTTGGCAGTAAGGGCTCAGCTTGAAGTTTCCCTGTCTTTTTCTACGTTCAGGCAGCGTCAACCCGCCTCCCAAGGCGCCGCCGTCCAGTTCTCCGAGAACACCGGCAACCCGTTCGCCCGGCGTTCCTGCACCAGCTCGATCAGGGCCCTCAACCGCGCCGGCACGAAGCGCCGCCCCGGGTAATACAGCCGCAAGCCGCCGAACGGCTGGCACCAGTCGTCCAGCACCGGCACCAGCGCGCCGCGCGCGAGATCCTCGCTGACGAACCAGTCGGTCAGGAAGCCCAGCCCGAGCCCGGCCAGCGTGGCTTGGCGGATCGCGCGCGAGTCGCTGAACACCAGCCGCATCGGCAGGTTGGCGACGAACTTCTGGCCCGCGCGCTCCAGCTCCCAGTGATAGATGCCGCGCCCCAGCCGCATGCTGATCAACTGGTGGTCGACCAGCTCGGCCGGCTCGCGCGGCGTGCCGTGGCGCGCCAGGTAGCCGGGCGTGGCGACCACCCGCATGCGGATCTCGTCGGTCAGCGGCACCGCGATCATGTCCTGCGGCACCGATTCGGCCAGCCGGATCCCCGCGTCGAAGCCGTCGGCGACGATATCGATCAGCCGCAGGTCGCTGACCACGTCGACGCGCACCTGCGGATAACGGTTCAGATACTCGGCCAGCAGCGGCTGCACCAGCATGGTGGCGGTTTCGGGCGGGGCGTTCAGGCGCAGCGTGCCGCTCGGCACATCGGGCCCGGTGCCGGCTTCCTCGTCGGCGCGGCGGATCTCGGCCAGCGCCGGCGCGACGCGCTCCACGTAGCGCTGGCCGGCATCGGTCAGCGCCACGCTGCGCGTCGAGCGGTTGAACAGGCGCACCTTCAGGCGCGCCTCGAGCCCGGCCACCGCCGCGCTGACGGCCGTGGTCGACATCCCCAGCTCGCGCGAGGCGGCGCGGAAGCTGGCGAGGCGGGCCACGGCCAGCACCACCTCGAGTTCGGTCAGGCCGGTGCGATGCATCGATCGTCCTTTTTTTCGGGATAACCCATGCATGATAGGACGGCTTATCGGAATAGTCCCGAATCCCTACACTCGACTCCATGCAAGACGACGCCGCCCCGGCGTCGCCCAACCAGACGGAGAAGGCAGATGCAAAGGATCGAGCACAGCTACATCGATGGCGAATTCGTGGTGCCCCACGGCGAGGAATGGTTCGACCTGGTCGACCCGAGCAGCGGGCAGGTGAACGGGCAACTGCGCCTCGGCGACGAGGAGGACGCGCGCCGCGCGATCGCCGCGGCCGCCGCGGCCTTCCCGGCCTGGTCGCGCACCACGCGGCAGGAGCGGCTGGCCGCGCTGCGCCGCATCCACACGCAACTGGTGGCGCGCGAGGACGAACTGCTGGAGGCGGTGGTCGGCGAATACGGCGCGCCCTCGTCGCGGGCGCGCTGGATGGCCCAGTACCCGGCGCAGACGGTCCAGCAGGCGATCGAGACGCTGGAGGCCTATCCGTTCGAGGAGCAGGCCGGCGCGGCGCGCGTGGTGATGACGCCGGTGGGCGTGGCCGCGCTGATCACGCCCTGGAACAGCAATGCCGGTTTCATCTGCAACAAGCTCGCCACCGCGCTGGCGGCCGGCTGCACGGCGGTGATCAAGCCCAGCGAGATGAGCGGCTGGCAGACCCGCATCGTGATCGAGGCGCTGCACGCGGCCGAGCTGCCGGCGGGCGTGTTCAACATCGTCAACGGTCGCGGCGAGGTGGTCGGCGAGACCTTCGCGCGCGATCCGCGCGTCGCCAAGATCTCCTTCACGGGTTCGTCGGCGGTCGGCCAGCACCTGGTGGAGGCCGGCGCGGAAGGCATGAAGCGCGTCACGCTGGAGCTGGGCGGCAAGTCGCCCACCATCGTGCTCGACGATGCCGATTTCGCCGAGGCGATGCCGCTGGTGCTGCAGGCCGGCTTCATGAACAGCGGCCAGGCCTGCGTGGCCGGCACGCGGATCCTGGTGCCGCGCGCGCGGCTCGCCGAGTTCGAGCAACTGGCCGCGGCGGCCGTGGCGGGCATCAAGTCGGGCAACCCGCACGAGGCCGACACCGAGATCGGGCCGATGGTGAGCCGCAAGCAATGGGAGCGCGTGCAGGGCTACATCAGGCTCGGCGGCGAGGAGGGCGCGCGCCTGCTGGCGGGCGGCGAGGGTCGCCCCGACGGGCTGGAGGCGGGCTGGTACGTGAAGCCGACGCTGTTCTCGGGCGTGAACAACGCGATGCGCATCGCGCGCGAGGAGATCTTCGGGCCGGTGCTGTCGATCATCGCCTACGAGGACGAGGAGGACGCGATCGCGATCGCCAACGACACGCGCTACGGCCTGAGCGCCCTGGTGCTCGGCAAGGACCGCGAACGCTGCGAGCGGGTGGCGCTGCGCATCGACTCGGGCCGGGTGCTGGTCAACACGCTGAACCACGAGCCGCGCGCGCCGTTCGGCGGCTTCAAGCATTCGGGGCTCGGCCGCGAAATGGGCAAGTGGGGGATCGCCGCCTACCTGGAGCCGAAGACGCTGCTGGTGGGGTGAGCGCGAGGCTGAAGCTCGCGGCCGGTCGATCCGGCCGCGAATAGCGGGAACGACCGAAGTGGAAACGGCGGCGGGGCATCGAGCCCCGTCGCCGTTTTTGTCATGGCGCGATCGTCACGCGATAGCGCGTGTCCTGCCGATAGACCTGGCCGGGGCGCAGCACCACGGCCTCGGCCCGCGGCGAGTTGATCTGGTCCGGGAACGCGCCGGCTTCCAGGCACAGCGCGCCGTGCCGCGCGAACGCGCCCGACAGCCCGTTGCCGGTGTAGAGCTGCAAACCCGGCTGATCGGTCAGCACGCTCAGCTCGCGGCCGCTGCCGGGTTCGTAGACGCGCGCCACCTCGCGCACGCGCGGCGCGCCCTGCTCGTCGGTCTCGGCGGGGCGCAGCACGAAGCAGTGATCGAAGCCGCCCGCCAGCGCGAGCTGCGCATGCGGCCAGCCGAGCCGCGCGCCGAGCGGCGCGGCGTGGCGGAAATCGAAGGCGGTGCCTGCCACGCCGGCCTCGCGCTGCGGGATCAGGCGCGCATCGACTTCCAGGTAGCGATCGGCGTCGATGCTCAGCACATGCCCGCCGATATCGCCGTGCGGCCGCCCGCTCAGGTTGAAATAGGGATGGCTGGTCAGGGAGATCGGGGTGGGCGCGTCGGCGCGCGCCTCGTAGCCGATCGACAGCGTGCCGTGGTCGTCGAGCGCGTAGCGCACGCGCACTTCCAGGTTGCCGGGAAAGCCGCCTTCGCCTTCCGGCGAGGCGAGCCGCATCAGCAGCGCATCCTCCCGCGGCTCGGCCTCCCACAAGGCCCGATGAAAGCCGCCGAAGCCGCCATGCAGGCATTGCGCGCCATCGTTGCGGTCGAGTGGGTAGTCGATCCCGTCGAGCGAGAAACGCGCCTCGGCGATGCGGTTCGCATAGCGCCCCACCAGCGCGCCGAAATAGGCGTTCGCGGCCAGGTAGTCGGCCGGCGTGTCGTGCCTGAGCAGGATCTCGCCGAGCCGGCCGGCGCGGTCGGGCGCCTGCCAGGACACCAGGGTGGCGCCCAGCTCGCTGATCGCCACGCGCATGCCGTGCGCGTTGCGCAGCGTAAACAGGCGCACCGCGTCCCCGCCGGGCAGCCGGCCCCAGGGGCGTTCCGTCAGGCCACGCGCATCCGGCGCATAGGCTCGTTGCGATTCGATCGCGCTCAAGCATGACCTCCCGTCATGGTGCGTTCCTGGTATTCGCGCGGCGTGCAGTCGAGTTCGCGACGAAACACGGCGTACATGTATTGCGGCGAGGTGAAGCCGCAGCGCACCGCCACCTCGGCGGTGGCCAGCTCGCGTGTGGCCAGCAGTTGCTTGGCCGCGTCGAGCTTGTGGCGCAGGATCTCCTGGTGCACGGTGCAGCGCAGCTCGCGGCGGAAATGCTCCTCCAGCGAGGAGCGCGACACGCCCACGTAGTCGGCCACCTGCTCGGTGCGGATGCCCTGGCAGGCGTACTGGCGGATGAAGTGGCGCGCGCGCATCACGTAGGGGCTGGCCAGCGGCTGGTGGCGCGTCGAGGCCAGCACGTTGATGCCGACCGGCGGCACCAGGATCTGCCGGCCGCCGAAGCGCGCGCCGCCGAGCATCTGGTGCAGCAGGTGGGCGGCGGTGCGGCCCATCTCCACCGTGCCCTGGATCACCGAGGACAGCGGGATGCGGCTGAGCGTGCGCGTGAGCGGATCGTTGTCGATGCCGATGATGGCGATCTCCTCGGGCACCGCCAGCCCGGCCGCCACGCAGGCCTGCAGCAGGTGCCGCGCGCGCGCGTCGGTCACCGCGATCACGCCGACCGGCTTGGGCAGCGCGCGCAGCCAGTCGGTCAACTGGCGCGTGGCGTGATGCCAGGTCGGCGCGCTGGTCGACAGGCCGCGATAGATCTCGGCCTCGATCGGCACGTCGGGCACGTCGTGGCGGCGCAGCCGCGTGTAGACCAGCTCGCGCTGCTGGGCCCAGCGGTTCTCGTCGGCGGGCGGCAGGCTGTACATCGCGAAATGCTCCAGCCCGGCCTCGATCAGGTGCGTGTAGGCCAGCCCCACCAGCTGGCCGTTGTCGGTCGCCACGTAGGGCAGGCTGGGCGGGTAGTGCGCCGCGTCCTCGTAGGACGAGCCCACCGCCACCACCGGCAGGCGGCAGCCGCGCAGCGCCGCGTCCACCGCCGGGTCGTCGAAGTCGGCGATGATGCCGTCGCCGTCGAAGCGCTCGATGCCCTGCACGCGGCAGCGGAAATCGTCCTCGAGGAACAGGTCCCAGCTCACCCGCGTGGAGCGCATGTAGTCGCCGATCCCGGTGATCAGCTCGCGGTCGTACACCTTGTTCGCATTGAACAGCAGCGCGATGCGATGCGCGCGCGCCGGTTGCGGCGAATCGGACGAAGCACGTTGCATGGTCGGTTCGTGTCTCGCGAGGCGTCGTTATGCATCTGGCCGCGGACCTGGGCACGGCTCGCGCGACGCGGCGGGCGCCTCTTGCCCGCGGCCCGCTCATTCTAGTGGCAAGCGGCGGCGCCGGCCGGGCCTTCTCGCGCGGCCCGGCAAGAAATGTTAGGGCGCTTGGGCAATTTCGTAATTGCCGCTGCGCCGCGCCCGCATGCACCATGCCGCTTGTCCTCGGGCCGGGCCGGCCCCGCCGGTGCGCAGCCTGCCCCGCGCGGGCGCTTCGTGCGCCGCAGCATCGAGCGACGCCAGGCGTGAAGACGCCCTACAAGAACCAGACCGAAATGGAGACAGACATGCCCCTGAATCGCCGTCGTTCCGTTCTCGCTTCACTCGTTTCCGGCGCCGTGCTGGCCGGCCTGACGCTGATGGCGCCGCTGGCGCACGCCAGCAAGGATCACCCCGAAATCGGCTTCTGCATCGACGACCTGCGCGTCGAGCGCTGGTCGCGCGATCGCGACTACTTCGTGGCGGCCGCCGAGAAGCTCGGCGCGAAGGTATCGGTGCAGTCGGCCGACGCCAGCGAGGAGCGCCAGATCTCGCAGATCGAGAACCTGATCTCGCGCGGCGTGGACGTGATCGTGATCGTGCCGTTCAACTCGAAGGCGCTGACCAACGTGGTGGCCGAGGCCAAGAAGGCCGGCATCAAGGTGGTGTCCTACGACCGCCTGATCCTCGACGCGGACGTGGACGCCTATATCTCCTTCGATAACGAAAAGGTCGGCGAGCTGCAGGCGCAGGGCGTCCTCAAGGTCAAGCCGAAGGGCCGCTACTTCCTGCTCGGCGGCGCGCCCACCGACAACAACGCGAAGATGCTGCGCCAGGGGCAGATGACGGTGCTCAAGCCCGCCATCGACCGCGGCGACGTCCAGGTGGTGGGCCAGCAATGGGTGCCGGAATGGAGCGCCTCGACCGCGCTCGGCATCATGGAGAACGCGCTGACCGCCAACAACAACCGCATCGACGCGGTGGTGGCCTCCAACGACGGCACCGCCGGCGGCGCGATCCAGGCGCTGGCCGCCCAGCACCTGGCCGGCAAGGTGCCGGTCTCGGGCCAGGATGCCGACCTGGCCGCCGTCAAGCGGCTGGTGGCCGGCACCCAGACCATGACCGTCTACAAGCCGCTCAAGCTGATCGCGAGCGAGGCCGCCAAGCTGGCGGTGACGCTGGCCCAGGGCGGCAAGCCGGCCTACAACGCGCAGTACGACAACGGCCGCAAGAAGGTCGACACGGTGCTGCTGCAGCCCACCTTGCTGACGAAGGACAACGTCGACGTGGTCGTCAAGGACGGCTTCTACACCCAGGCGCAGATCGGCGCGCAGTAAGCGCGAGCCCACCAGACCGAAGAGGACGACGCATGTCGGAACCCCTGCTGGAAATGCGCGGCATCGTGAAGAGCTTCGGCGGCGTGAAGGCGCTCGACGGCATCGACCTGGTGGTGCGCCCGGGCGAATGCGTCGGCTTGTGCGGCGAGAACGGCGCCGGCAAGTCGACGCTGATGAAGGTGCTCTCGGGCGTCTACCCGAGCGGCACCTGGGACGGCGAGATCCGCTGGGAAGGCAAGCCGCTCGAAGCCGCCGGGATTCGCGACACCGAGCGCGCCGGCATCGTGATCATCCACCAGGAGCTGATGCTGGTGCCCGAGCTGTCGGTGGCCGAGAACCTGTTCCTCGGCAACGAGATCACGCTGCCGGGCGGGCGCATGCACTACGCGGCCATGTACCGGCGCGCCGACGAGCTGCTGGCCGGGCTCGGCATCGAGGGCATCAACGTGGCGCTGCCGGTGATGCATTACGGCGGCGGCCACCAGCAGCTGATCGAGATCGCCAAGGCGCTCAACAAGCGCGCGCGGCTGCTGATCCTCGACGAGCCGTCGTCCTCGCTGACGGCGGCCGAGACGCGCATCCTGCTCGACATCGTGCGCGACCTGAAGGCGCGCGGCATCGCCTGCGTCTACATCTCGCACAAGCTCGACGAGGTCGAGGCCGTGTGCGACACGATCACCGTGATCCGCGACGGCCGCCACGTCTCGACCCAGCCGATGCGCACGCTGTCGACCGATCGCATCATCGCGCAGATGGTGGGCCGCGAGATCGCCAACCTGTTCCCGCGCGAGCCGCATCCGATCGGCGAGGTGGTGCTGGAGGCGCGCGAGGTCACCTGCCTGGATGTCAACAACCCGCGCCGCAAGCGCGTCGATTCGGTGTCCTTCTCGGTGCGGCGCGGCGAGATCCTCGGCGTGGCGGGGCTGGTCGGCGCCGGGCGCACCGAGCTGATGCAGGCGATCTTCGGCTGCTACCCGGGCGCGAGCCGGGCCGAGCTGCGCCTGGACGGCAAGCCGCTCAGGATCCGCGCGCCGCTCGACGCGATCCGCGCCGGCATCGCGATGGTGCCCGAGGACCGCAAGCGCCACGGCATCGTCCCGCAGCTGAGCGTGGGCCACAACATCACGCTGGCCGTGCTGCAGCGCTACGCGCGCTTCGGCCGGATCGACGCGGCCGCCGAGCACGACGCGATCCGCGTCGAGATGCAGCGCCTGTCGGTGCGCGCGGCGCACCCGATGCTGTCGATCGCGAGCCTGTCGGGCGGCAACCAGCAGAAGGCCGTGCTCACGCGCATGCTGCTCACCGAGCCGCGCGTGCTGATCCTCGACGAGCCCACGCGCGGCGTCGACGTCGGCGCCAAGTACGAGATCTACAAGCTGATCGGCGAACTCGCCAGGCGCGGCATGGCGATCGTGATGGTCTCCTCCGAGCTGCCCGAGGTGCTGGGCATTTCCGATCGCGTGCTGGTGATCGGCGACGGCGAGCTGCGCGGCGATTTCCCCAACGAGGGCCTGACGCAGGAGCAGATCCTCAGCGCGGCGATCCGGCCCGCGCGCTCTTCCACGACTTCGACCGAGGCAAGCCCCGCATGACACCCGAGACGATTTCCCAGGCCGCCGAGCAGACCGGCCGCGCGGCCGGCGCGAGCGGCTCCGCGCAGCAGTTGCGGCGCCTGTTCGCGCGCTACAAGATCCTCGCGCTGCTGGTGGCGGTGGCGGCGATCTGGCTGCTGTTCTCGATCCTCACGCACGGCGCCTTCATCACGCCGCGCAACCTCTCCAACCTGCTGCGGCAGATGTCGATCACCGGCATGCTGGCCTGCGGGATGGTGTTCGTGATCATCGCCGGCGAGATCGACCTGTCGGTGGGCTCGCTGCTGGGCCTGCTCGGCGGCGTGGCGGCGATCCTCGACCAGGTGCTGGGCTGGCCGGTGGCGGCCACCGTGCCCACCGTGATGGCGCTGGGCGTGGCGATCGGCCTGTTCAACGGCTGGTGGTCCACCTATCGCGGCGTGCCCTCGTTCATCGTCGGGCTGGGCGGCATGCTGGCCTATCGCGGCATCCTGCTGGGCCTCACGCACGGCTCGACCATCGCGCCCGTGTCGGACGGTTTCGTCGCGATCGGGCAGGCCTACCTGCCGCCGCGCATCGGCGACGCGCTGGCGGTGCTGATCTTCGCGCTGCTGGTGTTCGTCGCGATCCGCCAGCGCGGCGCGCGGCGCCGCTACCAGCTGGCGGTGCCGCCGCTCTGGCAGGACGTCGCCAAGCTGGTGGCCGCCGGGCTGATCATCGCCGCCTTCGTGGCCACGCTCGACGGCTACGGCGGCATCCCCGTGCCGGTGCTGATCGTGCTGGCCCTGCTCGGCGCGTTCTCCTGGATCGCCACCCAGACCGTGTTCGGCCGGCGCATCTACTCGGTCGGCTCGAACCTGGAGGCCACGCGCCTGTCGGGGATCAACACCGATCGCGTCAAGCTGGCGATCTTCGCGCTGATGGGGCTGATGTGCGCCTTCGCCGGCATCGTCAACACCGCGCGGCTGGCGGCGGGCTCGCCCTCGGCCGGCAACATGGGCGAGCTCGACGCGATCGCGGCCTGCTTCATCGGCGGCACCTCGATGCGCGGCGGCGCGGGCACCGTGCACGGCGCGCTGATCGGCGCGCTGGTGATGGCCAGCCTCGACAACGGCATGTCGATGCTCGACGTCGACGCCTACTGGCAGATGATCGTCAAGGGCTCGATCCTGGTGCTGGCGGTGTGGATCGACGTGATGTCGCGCGCCGGGCGCCGCTGAGCGGGCCGCCGCAAGCCTTTCCTTTCTTATCAACGTTTTCCTGACCGCTTTTCCGGAACATCCATGACCCATGCCATCTATCCGAGCCTGGCCGGCCGCCATGTCCTCGTCACCGGCGGCGGCAGCGGCATCGGCGCGGCCATCGTCGCGGCCTTCGTCGCGCAGGGCGCGCGCGTGAGCTTCGTCGACGTCGCGCGCGAGGCCTCCGAGGCGCTCGCGGCCTCGCTCGCCGGCGCCGCGCATCCGCCCGTGTTCCGCCATTGCGACCTGCGCGACATCGAGGCGCTGAACGCGGCCTTCGCCGCGATCGAGGCCCAGGCGGGGCCCGTCGAGGTGCTCGTCAACAATGCCGCCAACGACGATCGCCACGAGATCGGCGCGGTGAGCGCCGACTACTGGGACCGCCGCATGGAGGTGAACCTGCGCCACCAGTTCTTCTGCGCGCAGGCGGTGCTGCCGGGCATGAAGCGGCTCGGGCGCGGCGTGATCCTCAATCTCGGCTCGATCTCCTGGCATATCGCCGAGCGCGGGCTGTCGATCTACATGACCGCCAAGGCCGGCATCGAGGGGCTCACGCGGGGGCTGGCACGCGACCTCGGCGAGTTCGGCATCCGTGTGAACTGCATCGTGCCCGGCGCGGTGAGGACGCCGCGCCAGATGCAGCTGTGGCAGTCGCCCGAGAGCGAGGCGCGGCTGGTGGATGCGCAGTGCCTGCACCTGCGCGTGGAGCCGGAGCACGTGGCGAGCATGGCGCTGTTTCTCGCCTCCGACGACGCGGCGCGCTGCACCGCGCGCGAGTATTACGTCGATGCGGGGTGGTTCGGCGGTTGAGCGGGGCGGGTTTCGTTTCGTCTTGACGATGCGCGGGAGGCGGCGTCGCGTTCAGGCCGCCGCCGCGCTCGCCCGCTTGCGCCTCGCGCGGCCGGGCTTGCCGGCGACAGCCTCGCCGGTCGTCGTCACCCGGGCCTGGTCGTCGATCCCGCCGGCCTGCGCGAGCAGCGCGTCGCGCAGCGCCAGCAAGGCGGCCGAGCCGTGGCCGCGCCGCCATACCAGCAAGGTGTCGACGGGCGCGATGTCGGCCACCGCGTGGATCGACATCGCCGCCGCCATCGGCGAGCCGTCCAGCACGTTGCGCGGCGCGATCGCTACCCCCGCGCCGGCCGCCACGCAGGCCAGGATCGCGTGGTAGGAACCCAGTTCGAGCACGCGCGAGGGCTGGCATTCGGCGGCCGCGTACCAGCGCTCGACATAACCGCGATAGGCGCAGCCGCGCTCGAAGGCCACCAGGGTCGGCACGCGCAGGTCGTGCGCGGTGACGATGCGCGGATGGCCGCGCGGCGCGATCAGCGCCAGCGGCTCGTGATAGACGCTCACCTGCTCGAACACGGCCGGGTCGAGCAGCTCGGGTTGCGGCGGCGTGGCGAGCAGGGCGGCGTCGAGCTCGAAATCGCGGACCTGCTCGATCAATCGCCGGGTCACGCCCGTCACCAATTCCAGGCCGACCTCGGGCCAGCGCTGGTGATAACGCGCGAGCACCTCGGGCAGGCGCGCCGCGGCCGTGCTCTCCATGGTGCCGAGCCGCAGCCGTCCGTGAGGATGGTCCTCGCGTACCGCGTGCCGCGCCTCGTCGGCCAGCGCCAGCAGGCGCTCGGCATAGGGCAGCAGGGTCTCGCCGGCCGGGGTCAGCACCAGGCGGCGGCCGTCGCGCGCGAACAGCGCGGTGCCGAGCGCCGCCTCCAACTGGCGGATGCGTGTGGTCACGTTCGACTGCACGCGGTTGAGCTTGGCCGCCGCGCGCGTGACGCCGTTTTCGCGCACCACGGCGCGGAAGATCGCCAATGCCGCCAGATCCATGATTCTCTCCTGGAGAACAATTGCTTCTCGATTATTCATTTTTCGAGATCGAGCGGGCAGGCTAGCATGAAATGACGCGTCGGATGGCCGGCGCGCCCTTTCGCCGACCCGGAGCCGCATGACTCGCCCGCTTGCCCCGCCAGCCTCGTCTTCCTTCGATTCGACTGTTTCGGCCGCTTCGCTTACTTCGACTGCTTCGGTTACTTCGAGCGCTTCGGGCGCCACGGCCGGCTCCACGGCAAGCAACCTGGCCGCCGCGCGCGGTCCCGGCCCGCTGCGCATCGCGCTGGCCTGCGCCGCCGTGCTGGCCGTCGCGCTCGGCGTGGGCCGCTTCGCCTTCACGCCCTTGCTGCCCTTGATGCTGGCCCAGGGCGCGCTCGACATCCGCCACGGCGGCTGGCTGGCCTCGGTGAACTACGCCGGTTATTTCGTCGGCGCCCTGAGCTGCGCGGCGATCCGGATCGACGAGACGCGCATGGTGCGCGGCGGCCTGCTGGCCACCATCGCGCTGACCGCCGCGATGGGCCTGCTGCCCGGCTTCGCGTTCTGGCTGCCGGTGCGTTTCCTGGCCGGCGTGGTGAGCGCCTGGACCTTCGTGTTCGCCGCGCAATGGGGGATGCGTCGGCTCGCCGAGCAGGACGCGTTGCAATGGGGCGGGGTGATCTTCACCGGAGCGGGCTTCGGCATCGTGGTGACGGGCCTGGTCGGCGCCGCCCTGGCCGGCCGGCGCGCCGAGCCCGGCTGGCTCGGCTTCGCCTTGCTCGCGGTGCTGCTGGCGGCGCCGATCTGGCGCATGTTCGCGCCGAGGGCGGGGGAGCGGGCGAGGGCAGGGACGATGCGGCGGCCCGCGTCTTCCGGCCGGCCGGGCCGGCATGCCGCGGCACGTCGCGATGCGCGCCGGCTGGTGCTGCTCTACGGCGCGCCCGGTTTCGGCTACATCATCACGGCCACCTTCCTGCCGGTGATCGCGCGCGGCGCGCTGCCGATCGGCTCGCCCTGGCCCGATCGCTTCTGGCCGATGTTCGGCGCGGCGCAGATGCTGGGCGCGGTGTTCGGCTCGCGGCTGCCCGCGCGCTGGGACAATCGCCTGTTGCTGGCCTTGTGCTACGCGCTGCAGGCGCTGGCGATCGTGCTCGGCATCGTCTGGCCGAGCGCGGCCGGATTCGCCCTGGGCAGCGCGCTGCTGGGCCTGCCGTTCACGGCGATCACGCTGTTCGCGATGCGCGAGGCGCGCCGCCTGCACGGCGACGACGCGGCCGGCCTGATGGGTTACGCCACGGCCTGCTACGGGCTCGGGCAGATCGCCGGGCCGCTGGTCGCAGCGCCGGTGGTGGCACGCGCAGGCTCGTTTTCGCCGGCGCTGTGGATCGCGGTAGCGGTGCTGCTGGCGGGAGCGGCCGGTTTCGCGGCCTGGGGGCTGGCGGCACGCGGCCGGGCGGTCGAGCGGGGCGGGCAGGGCGCTTGATGCGGCGTGGGCGGCAGGATCGGCAAAGGGCAGCAAAGGCCGGCGGCGGCGCGGCCGGGACAATCGGGGCGACTCGCTGCCGCTCGCGCTCCGGAACCGCTGGCGGGACCGGCGCGTGCCGGGCCGACGAGGCGGCTGCGCGGCCCTTCGGCCAGGGCGAACCGGCGGCCGATGCGCAAGCGCCAAACTCGCTAGAATGAGCGCTTCGCCGATCCCTCGAACGACGGCGCGCCTGGCGGTTCCAGGCCGCGCCGCATGCGCTCCCCTCCGATGACCACTGCCGAGTACCGTTTCTGCCCGCGCTGCGCGAGCCCGCTCACGACCCGCGCTGATTCGCCCGAGGAGGGCGGCCGCACGCGCCAGGCCTGTCCCGACGTCGAATGCGGTTATGTCCACTGGAACAACCCCTTGCCGGTGGTGGCGGCGATCGTCGAGATCGACGGCAAGGTGCTGCTGGCGCGCAATGCCGCCTGGCCCGAAGGCATGTTCGCGCTGATCACCGGTTTCCTCGAGAACGGCGAGACGCCGGAAGAAGGGATCGCGCGCGAGGTGCTGGAGGAAACCGCCTTGCGGGCCGACACGGTCGAGCTGGTGGGCGTCTATGAATTCATCCGCAAGAACGAGCTGATCATCGCCTATCACGTGCGCGCCTCGGGCGAGGTGCGGCTCTCGCCGGAGCTGCTCGAATACCGCCTGGTCGAGCCGCCGAAGCTGCGCCCCTGGCGCGCCGGCACCGGCTACGCGGTGGCGGACTGGATGCGCGCGCGCGGCCTCGAGGTGAGCTTCGTCGACCGGCCGGGACAATAAACCAGTCGACCGAACCGGCGGCAAACATGCGAAGGCCGCGCGGGCATCGACCCGCGCGGCCTTCTTGCTTTCTTGTTTCCCGCGGCGGCGGCGCCGCTCAGCCGGCCGCGGCCGGCACCACGCGCACGGCCGTGCCGTAGCAGAGCACCTCGGTGATGCCCGAGCCGATCTCGGTGGCGTCGTAGCGCATGCCGATGATGGCGTTGGCGCCGAGCCCGGCGGCCTGGGCCAGCATCTTGTCGTAGGCTTCCTGCCGGGCGCGCTCGCACAACGAGGTATAGAGCGAGATATTGCCGCCGAAGATCGTCTGGATCGCGGCGCCGAACGAGCCGACTATCGAGCGCGAGCGCACCACGATGCCGCGCGCGATGCCGAGCGAGGCCTCGATGCGCTGGCCGGGCAGTTCGAAGGCGGTGGTGATCAGGTGGGAAGCGGGCATGGAATCCTCGTCACGTAGGTGGTCGATATCGCGAGATTGTCATCTCGATGTCAGGTTTCGATGAGCCCGGCCGGCGCGAATTCCCGGGACATCGTGTCTTTTCGTGTCGCCGCCCGGCTGGTCAGTACCCCGACGCTCCCATAGAATCGCCGGCATCGTCACGAATTCGAGCAAGCGAGCGAGACATGGATCCTGACTGGTTCCCGGCGAAAACCCATGGCTGGGGCTGGGGTGCGCCCGCCACCTGGCAGGGCTGGCTGGTCCTGCTGGCCTATGTCGTGCTGATGTCGGGCGCCGCCTTCGTCTACCCGCCCAAGCGCGGGCAGGGGCGCTTCCTGCTGGCGGTGCTGGTCCTGAGCGCGGTGTTTCTCGCCGTGGTCTGGGCCACCGGCGAGACGCCGCGCTGGCGCGCCTGAGCAAGCTTGCGATCATCCACCCAACGGAGCGCGTTTCCCATGAATCAACCCGCCGGCAAACCCGCGCCGCTCGGCCGCGAGGCCTACCGCCATTTCCTCGCCATCCCGACGCGCTGGATGGACAACGACGTCTATGGCCACGTCAACAACGTCGTCTACTACAGCTACTTCGACACGGTGGTCAACGACTACCTGATCGCGCGCGGCGTGCTCGATTTCGAGCGCGGCGAGACCATCGGCCTGGTGGTCGAGACGCAGTGCAACTACTACGCCTCGCTGTCCTTCCCGCAGCGCGTCGAGGCCGGCCTGCGCGTGGCGCGGCTGGGCAGCTCGAGCGTGCGCTACGAGATCGGCCTGTTCGCCGAGGGCGAGGCGGCGCCCGCCGCGCAGGGTCATTTCGTGCACGTCTACGTGGGCCGCGAGAGCCGGCGCCCGGTGCCGCTGCCCGAGGCGCTGCGCGCCGCGCTCGCGCCGCTGGCGCTCTGACGCGCGCGTGCAGTCCTTCCTGGTCAACCTGCTGACGGGCCTCGGTTACGGGCTCCTGCTGTTCATGTTGTCGGCGGGGCTGACGCTGATCTTCAGCCTGCTGGGCGTGCTCAATTTCGCGCATGCCAGCTTCTACCTGCTCGGCGCCTACTTCGGCGTGCTGCTGGCGGCGCGGCTCGATCCCTGGGCGGCCTTCGTGCTGGCGCCGCTGCTGGTGGGCGGGCTCGGCGCGCTGGTCGAGCGCCTGCTGCTGCGCCGCGTGCGCGCGCAGGGCCATCTCGGCGAGATGCTGCTGACCTTCGGGCTGGCCTACCTGATCGCCGAGGGCGCGAAGCTGGCCTGGGGCGCCGCGCCGCTCGCCGCCACCGTGCCCGCCGGGCTCGACGGCACCTGGTTCACGCTCTACGGCGCGGCCTTCCCGCGTTATCGCGGTTTCGTGATGCTGGTCTCGGTGGCCATGCTGCTGGCGCTGGGCCTGCTGCTGCGCGTCTCGCAGACGGGCCGCATCGTGCGCGCGGCGCTCACCCATCGCGCCGCGGTCGAGGCGCTCGGCCACGACGTGCCGCGTCTGACCACCCTGGTGTTCGCGGCCGGCACGGCGCTGGCCGCGCTGGCCGGGGCCGCGCCGCTGCGCGCGAGCGGCCGCAACATCGAGATCTGGCTGCCGCACGAGGCCCGCACCGGCGAGCGCTCGCGGCTGTGGATGAAGCTGCAGAACGAAGTGCAGATGGCCTGGTTCGGCCACGCCGTCAACGAGACGCGCGAGGCGCGCGGCCAGTTCACCGCGAACTCGATCTGGTTCCACGGCCAGGGCCGGCTGCGGCCCGTGAGCAGCCCGTTCGCGCGCGTGCTGTCGACGGACTGCGCCACGCGCGGCCTCGCGCTCGCCGCCCAGGTGCCGGTGGACGCGCCGCCGGCCGCGTTTGCCGCGCTGGCCGGTGCCCCCGGCGAGGACGAGGCCGCCCGCGCCACCCTGCTCGAACTCGATGCGCTGACGGTGCCCTTCATCCAGCAGGACTGGGCGGCCTGGCGCGAGGCGCTCGACACGCTCGAGCGCGACTGGTTCGCGCCGGCGCTCGAGGCGCTGCGCGCCGGCGTGCTGCGCGAGCTGAGCTTCACGCTGTGCGGCGATACCGGCGCCACCACGCTCGCCGTGACGCGGGGCGACCTCCGCAAATTCTGGCGACGCCGCGCGCTCGCCTCCCTGTTCGAATAAGCCATCCGCATGACCCGACTCGTCACCCGCCAGGCCTCCCCCGCCGACGCCGAGGCGCTCGCCCGCCACGGCCTGCATCCCGTTCTCGCGCGCCTGTACGCCGCGCGCGGCGTCACCTGCCCCGAGGACATCGAGACCGCCCTGGCGCGGCTCGTGCCGCCCGCCAGCCTGAAGGGCTGCGAGGACGCGGCGGTGCTGCTGGCCGACGCGCTGGCGGCGCGCAAGCGCATGCTGGTGGTGGCCGACTACGACTGCGACGGCGCCACCGCCTGCGCAGTGGCGGTGCGCGGCCTGCGCATGCTCGGCGCCTCGATCGACTACCTGGTGCCGAACCGCTTCGAATACGGCTACGGCCTCACGCCCGAGATCGTCAAGCTGGCCGCCGCGCGCCGGCCGGAACTGCTGATCACGGTCGACAACGGCATCGCCAGCGTCGACGGCGTGGCCGCCGCCAACGCGCTCGGCATCGACGTGCTGGTCACTGATCACCACCTGCCCGGCGCGACGCTGCCCGCCGCGCGCGCCATCGTCAACCCGAACCAGCCCGGCTGCGAGTTCCCGAGCAAGCACATCGCCGGGGTCGGCGTGATGTTCTACGTGCTGCTGGCGCTGCGCGCCGAGCTGCGCCGCCGCGGCGCCTTCGACGATGCCCGGCCCGAGCCGCGCCTGGACGGGCTGCTCGACCTGGTCGCGCTGGGCACGGTGGCCGACGTGGTGCGCCTGGACGGCAACAACCGCGTGCTGGTCGCGCAGGGCCTGCAGCGCATCCGGAAGGGCCGCATGCAGCCCGGCATCGCCGCGCTGTTTCGCGCCGCCGCGCGCGAGGCCCGCTCGGCCTCGGCCTTCGATCTCGGCTTCGGCCTGGGCCCGCGCCTGAACGCGGCGGGCCGCCTGTCCGACATGTCGCTCGGCATCGAATGCCTGACCACCGACGACGTCGGCCGCGCCTGGGAGCTGGCCCAGCAGCTCGACACCATGAATCGCGAGCGCCGCGAGATCGAGGCCGGCATGCAGCAGCAGGCGCTGGCCGACCTGGCCCAGGTCGACCCGGCCGAGGCGGCCACCATCACGCTGTTCAATCCCGACTGGCACCAGGGCGTGATCGGCATCGTCGCGGGCCGGCTCAAGGAGAAGTTCCACCGCCCCTCGTTCACCTTCGCGCACGCCGACGAAAGCGGCGCGCGCGTCAAGGGCTCGGGCCGCTCGATCCCCGGCTTCCACCTGCGCGACGCGCTGGACCTGGTCTCCAAGCGCGAACCGGACCTGCTGGTGACCTTCGGCGGCCACGCGATGGCCGCCGGCGTCACGCTCGAGACCGACAAGGTGCCCCGCTTCGCGGCCGCCTTCGAGGCGGTGGCGCGAGAATGGCTGTCCGAGGAGGCGCTCTCGCGCGTGCTGGAGACCGACGGCGATCTCGAGGATGCCTATTTCACGCCGCAGTTCGTCGAGCTGCTCGACGGCGCGGTCTGGGGCCAGGGCTTCCCGGCGCCGCTGTTCTCGGGCGAGTTCGAGGTGGCCTCGCAGGCGCTGGTCAAGGACAAGCACCTGAAGCTGCAGCTCGCGCGCGGGCGCCAGCGCTTCGGCGCGATCTGGTTCAACCACACCGAGCCGCTGCCGGCGCACGCCACCGTCGCCTACCGCCTCGCCAGCGACACCTGGAACGGCGTGACGCGCGTGCAGCTGATCGTCGAGCACGCGGCCTGATACGGCAACGCGCGGCGCGCGGGTCGGCGGCGCGAGGCCGGGCCCCGCCGCGGCCGATCGCGCCCGGCCCTGCTCCAGCAACGCGATCCGCCACCGTTTTCCAGGCGCTTTCCCCCGATTTCCAGCCGATTTCCCCGCAAATCCCGGCGGCTCGCGCGCTCGCGGCCCTGGCGCGCCTACCGGCCGAGCCCCCCGATCGGCTATAATTCCGCCTTTTCACGAAGCCGGAAAAGCGATCATCACCATGGAAGCGGAACGCCTCAACGCGATCGAAAGCTCTCTCGCGGACCTGCGCCGGCGCGCGGGCGAGCTACGGGGGTATCTTTGACTACGACGCCAAGTCCGCGCGTCTAGCCGAAGTCAACAAGGAACTCGAAGACCCGAACGTCTGGAACGATTCGAAGAACGCCCAGGCGCTCGGCCGCGAGAAGAAATCGCTGGAAGGCGTCGTGATGACGCTGACCGCGCTCGACGGCGACCTGCGCGACGCGCAGGACCTGTTCGAGCTCGCGCACGAGGAAAACGACGAGGACACGCTGCTGGCGAGCGAGGGCGAGGCCGCCGAGCTCGAGAAGCGCGTCGCCGAGATCGAATTCCGCCGGATGTTCTCCAACCCGGCCGACCCGAACAACTGCTTCATCGACATCCAGGCCGGCGCCGGCGGCACCGAGGCCTGCGACTGGGCCTCGATGCTGCTGCGCCAGTACCTGCGCTACTGCGAGCGCAAGGGCTTCAAGACCGAGGTACTGGAAGAGTCCGACGGCGACGTGGCCGGCATCAAGAACGCCACCATCAAGGTCACGGGCGACTACGCCTACGGCTTCCTGCGCACCGAGACCGGCATCCACCGCCTGGTGCGCAAGTCGCCGTTCGATTCCTCGGGCGGACGTCACACCTCGTTCTCGTCGGTGTTCGTCTATCCGGAGATCGACGATTCGATCGAGGTCGAGGTCAACCCGGCCGACCTGCGCATCGACACCTACCGCGCCTCGGGCGCGGGCGGCCAGCACATCAACAAGACCGACTCCGCGGTGCGTATCACGCACATGCCGACCGGGATCGTGGTCCAGTGCCAGAACGACCGCTCGCAGCACCGCAACCGCGCCGAGGCGATGGCGATGCTGAAGTCGCGCCTGTATGAAGCCGAGATGCGCAAGCGCCAGGCCGAGCAGGACAAGCTCGAATCGAGCAAGACGGACGTGGGCTGGGGCCACCAGATCCGCTCCTACGTGCTCGACCAGAGCCGCGTGAAGGACCTGCGCACCAATGTCGAAATGAGCAATACGCGCGCCGTGCTCGACGGCGATCTCGACGATTTCATCGGTGCGAGCCTGAAACAGGGCGTCTGATCGCCCGGGGGCGGCGCCTCGCGCCACTCCCTTTCCGCGGTGCCGCCGCGCCTCGCGCGCGCATCGCGGAAACCGCGCCCGGCCGGCCCGGGCGCGCAGCAGCACCGGCCCGACCTGCCGCATCCGCCGCACCCGTCACACGCCGCATCCGTGTCACCCATCGAATTCCGACCATCATGACCGAACCGACCCAACCGCAGCAGGCCGCGCCCGCGACCGACGACAACCAGCTCATCGCCGAGCGCCGCGAGAAGCTGCGCGCGCTGCGCGAGCAAGGCGTCGCCTATCCGAACGACTTCCAGCCGACCCACCACGCGGCCGACCTGCAGGCGGACTACGCCGAGGCCGACAAGGACGCGCTCGAGGCCAAGCCGCTCGAGGTCAAGCTGGCAGGCCGGATGATGCTGCGCCGCGTGATGGGCAAGGCCAGCTTCGCGACGGTCCAGGACGGTTCGGGCCAGATCCAGTTCTTCGTCACGCCCGCCGATGTCGGCGCCGAGACCTACGACGCGTTCAAGAAGTGGGACCTGGGCGACATCGTCGCCGCGAGCGGCGTGCTGTTCCGCACCAACAAGGGCGAGCTGTCGGTCAAGTGCACCGAGCTGCGCCTGCTGGCCAAGGCACTGCGCCCGCTGCCGGACAAGTTCCACGGCCTGGCCGACCAGGAGATGCGCTACCGCCAGCGCTACGTCGACCTGATCGTCACGCCCGAGACGCGCAACACCTTCCGCGCCCGCACCAAGGCGATCGCCTCGATCCGCAAGTTCATGGCCGATGCTGACTTCATGGAAGTCGAGACGCCGATGCTGCACCCGATCCCGGGCGGTGCGACGGCCAAGCCCTTCGTCACGCACCACAACGCGCTCGACATGGAGATGTTCCTGCGCATCGCGCCCGAGCTCTACCTGAAGCGGCTGGTGGTGGGCGGCTTCGAGCGCGTGTTCGAGATCAACCGGAATTTCCGCAACGAGGGCGTCTCGCCGCGCCACAACCCGGAATTCACGATGATGGAGTTCTACGCGGCCTATACCGACTACCGCTGGATGATGGACTTCACCGAGCAGGTGATCCGCCAGGCGGCGGTCGATTCGCTCGGCACCGCGACGATCCAGTACCAGGGCCGCGAGCTCGACCTCGCCAAGCCCTTCCATCGCCTCACCATCAAGCAGGCGATCCAGAAGTACGCGCCCGACTACAGCGACGCGCAACTGGCCGACGTGGCCTTCCTGCGCACCGAGCTCAAGCGCTTCGGCGTCGACGTCGGCCAGCCGGCCTTCCTGAACGCCGGCCTCGGCGCGCTGCAGCTCGCGCTGTTCGAGGAAACCGCCGAGGCGCAGCTCTGGGAGCCGACCTTCATCATCGACTACCCGGTCGAGGTCTCGCCGCTGGCGCGCGAATCGGATGCGATGCCCGGCGTCACCGAGCGCTTCGAGCTGTTCATGACGGGCCGCGAGATCGCCAACGGCTTCTCCGAGCTCAACGATCCGGAAGACCAGGCCGCGCGCTTCAAGAAGCAGGTCGACCAGAAGGATGCCGGCGACGAGGAAGCGATGTACTTCGACGCCGACTACATCCGCGCGCTCGAATACGGCATGCCCCCGACCGGCGGCTGCGGCATCGGCATCGACCGCCTGGTGATGCTGCTGACCGACAGCCCGACGATCCGCGACGTGCTGCTGTTCCCGCACCTGCGCCGCGAGGACTGAGCCGCATCCTCGAAGGGCCGCCCGCCGGCGGCGGCCCTGCCCCGCGCGGCGGCGCATCGTGCGCCGCCCGTTTCCCCGCCCCTGCCTCTCCCGCGTCATCCAATCGACAGCTTTGTAACGGCACGTAAAATTGCGCGTTGCCGGCGCATGCGCCTTGCTACGTCCGCCTCGCACCGCACCGGCGGCATCTGCACTTCCAAGCCCCGCCACGACCGCCCGGCGGTCCGTGCGCGCATCAATCGTTACAACTTGATACGCTGCCTCCACATCGATTGATCGACACTTGTCGATAGAAAATAACGCACACGAAGTGCGCTGGAGAGCAGAAATGGACAACCCGAACAACGCTACGTCTACACCGCGCAAACGTCTTCATCCGCTGATCGCGACCGCCGCCGGCGCCGTGATCGTGGCCAGCCTCGCCGCCACCGCCGCCATCACCGGCGTGTTCCCGAAGGCCGGCGGCACGACCGCGCCGACCGATACGCCGCCGGCCGCCGTCGACACCACCGCGGCGCCCGCCAATGCCACGGCCGGCATCGCCGCGCCGCAGGCCCAGCCGACGCAAGCCCAGCAACAACAGGCGCAGGCCGCTGCCCAAGCCGCGCCGCAACCGGCACCGGAGATCGGAAGAGCGTCGTGTCGGGACAGAGGGTTAAGGTTCGTGTAGA